>CAZBNS010000080.1:0-7557 GCA_964493475.1 uncultured Rhizobiaceae bacterium
GTGGGGTTTCCTTCTTCTTTTTTTGCGGGGGGAAGAAAAAAACAAAATAAATTTCTATCAAATTTGCACTGTCCTGTCATAAAGCTAAATCATTTCTTATTTCAAATTGTAGCTATCGTATCTGTCTGCTCGTCTGTCTTTTTACACTTGTTGCCAACGGACAACGGTATGTTTTTGTTGCCGATTTCGGAGTACTTCACTGTCAAACCGTGATAAAGTTTAAAGCGAGCCACAGCCGTTGATTTCTGCACCATCTCGGCAATAAAACATACCGCATGTTATGGGCTGGTTTTCCTATTTTCTTGTTTTTTTTGTCATTTAAAGTCAAAATAATACCATACCATTACAAGAAAGCCGCCCCACCCAAAATTGCTCCAAATACTGTGATTAGTAAAATAATTCCTATTAAGGAAATTACTAAGCCAGCAATTGATAATCCTTTTGGTGTTTTGAAAACTCCTACAAATGAAAAAATTAAACCTAATAACCAAAGAATCCAACCTAAAACCGGAACCCATCCAAGAAAGATTGCAATTAAAGCAAGAACAAAACCTGCTGTCCCGATACCATTAGATTTTTTTTCGGTCTGATTAATAATCACTGTTTGACCTTGTGGATTTTGATACTCTTGTGTCATATTTTCAATAAATTTGATTTTCCTACTCATATGGCTTTTCGGTGTCGCCCCGTTTTTCGAGTGGTTTCTGGTCTCCACTTACATTTTTGTTTCTAAACAACTGTCAAGAATTGTTAACCCATATGTCGGTGGTTCTCTTGTCTGTCCGTCGTGTCGTTTTTTAAACTTGCCCATAACGTTTGGCGGTATGAAATCGTTGGGGAGTTCGGAGCTGCTTTCCTATCAAGTTACACCGAACTTGATTCATGGCAGAAAGGTTAAATAACCACTTAAACCCCAATGTTTTATACCGCGTGTTACCAACTGGGCGTATTTGTCTGTCAATGGTTAGAGATAATTTTTCAATTCAATCATTCTGTTTTCTCTGTCTGAAAAGATTTAGTTTTTTTGCGTCGGCATAGACAGCGTTGGCAGACAGACAAGCTCTATGGCAGGTTTTGGTTTAGCTTAGGCTTGTGCGACCTGACATTGTGCTTGGCTGTGTGCGTCAGTGTTTAAAGTTCTTCCATCCTTTTGATTTAAAAAAAGTATTTTTTCTCATTTGCTTATTTTTTAGAAATCATTGATAAAATATTTTTTGCTCTTTCAACTAAAGTAGTATTTGTATTTGTTGAATATAATATTTTTGCATGTGTTACACCTGTTTTTTCAACATGTAAATCAAATTCATTTGAAAGTTGAATTAAAATATCGTTTGTAATTGCAATAATAATATATTCAGGACCTGTTTTATCATCAATATAATCCCATTTTTCATAACGAATTATATTTTCAGGCAAGATGTTAAAGTTATTTATTAATAAATTCATTGCTTTTTCAATATCAATTCCCTCAAATAAAATAATATTAGGATTTGAATTATTTACATTTTTAAAAATATTCAATGCGTCGTCTCTATATTCAATTTTATTAATTGCAGGGATTATTTTAGAAACAGTTTTTGTGTTCATTGAGTAGAAAGCTGTTTTGTAATTATTGTTGAAAGTATCAAAAATATCTGAACCAAGATTTCCAGTTAGTTCTTCTATTCTGTTATTATACCATGCTTTACTTTCAATGTTGTGATAGAAAGCTTCATTGATCGGAAAATCAGAGCCAAAAATAATTCTATCAGAAAGTTTTTCGGAAATAAGAATTTTAATTTCTTCAATTGACATGAAAGCAATATCTATGAAAATATTTTTCGCTATTGGAAAATCTAAAATAATACTCAGAATCTCAGATACAGGTCTTCCATGACAAAGAATGAAATTAATATCTGGATTTTGTTTACATACTCTGAAAAATGTGCCTGCTTCGCTTAATGCTCTGCCACCTGTATGAATCATTATTGGGAGATTCTTTTCTCTAGCTAATGATAATAATTGGTTAAATATTTCTGAACCAGGTAGCCATTGATGGATGTACGGATGAATCTTAATTGAAATGAAAGGTATATTTTCAATTACAGAAAAACAACTGCCTTCATCAAACATTTCAGGAGTTAATGGAAGAATCGGTTTAAATTTATTTGGAGCTAAGAATAATAATTTTTCATAATCTGATTTCAATTTCTCTAATGAAAATGGTTCTGTTGTAAAAACAGGCATCCCACACCATTCAGAAATATTAAGATTATTCATAAATTCGACAACAGATTCTATAGAATAATCAATATCTCTGAATACGCCATAATGAACATGACAATCAACAATTCTAAGTTTTTGCATTTTTTTGTGCTTTATAGTTTTCTGCAATTTCTTTATTTAAAAATGCGACATCGCAAAAATGCTTACTTACTGTAAATAAATCGCCATTATTCTCATTAAAATTACGGACTAAGCACATTGCGCAGTAATCACGTGCAGCACATTTTAGACATTTAGGAAATGAGCCATTTGTCAATGTCCGCAGAAATTTTATTTTTTCAGATTTATTCCAAACTTCGTTTAAAGATTGTTTAAAAGCATTGCCAAGCACAAAGCCCTGCCAACCTGAGCATGGGTAATAATCTCCGTTAGAAGATAAACATATATTATCGATGCCAACACCGCAAATTGGCAAATCTTTTATTTTATCAATGTCAAATGATATTGGATTCTGTGTTAGATTATTTTCCGTGTAGTCTTTATCATATTTAACAATATCATTTATTAATGTTTTGGTTTCTTCAAGTGTTAATCTTTGCTTCAGATTATTCGTATTAAAATCAGCTTGTGCCATCATTATAAAATCAGTATGTGCTCTTGTTTTTAGAGAATAAGCATACCGTAAAACTTCTTTGTATGAATTATAATTTATTTTCATTACAGGACAACTGATTTGCACAGGAATATCATTTGCAACCAATTTTTCTATATTGTTTTTTGTTTTTTGGAATGAACCTTTAATTTTCGTAATATCGTCATGCTCATTGGAATTCATTGAGTATAAAGAAACCTGAATTATTGAGGGATTCACTTCTTTTAATAAAGCAATATGTTCATCAGATAAAAGAACCAAATTGCTAAGAATACTAATTATAAAATCGTATTGCCGAGCTAATAAAAGAATTTTTTTAATGTCTTTATGCAAAAACAATTCACCGCCTGACAATGTAATTGATAAAGTTTTTAAATCCTTTGCTTCCAACATTACTCTTTCTAATAAAGTAAAATCAATGTCATTGCCATTATCCTTTTTATTGTTTGGTATATAGCAGTGAATACATCTTTCATTACATTTAGATGTAACTTCAATTTGCAAGCCAAAAATTTGAGGATTTTTTTGAAAATATTCGTAAAGAAATGCAGAGCTATCAGTTATAATTTCGTTCTTTTCTTCTTTAAAAAAACTATCTGTTATGATTTTGGGATTTTCAAGTTTATATGAAAAGCGAGGTTCCTTTTTATTTAGTTCCTCAATCGAATACCCTGTTACTACAAACTTTTCATTCTCTAAATCAGTGATAAATTCAGTGAAATCATTAAATATATCCTCTCTTGAAATATCTTTGTATATTACAAAAAGCTCATCTACAATTTTCTCTATTTGTTTTGGTTCTCTAGAAATTGCATCTAAAAAATCTGCTCCAATCTCATCATAATTTCTGTCATGTTTGGTCAATTGATTAGTGATGTAGCCGATATTACCATATCTTCTAACAAAAGAATCTTTGCAGAGCTTTAATAATTTATTCATATTTCAATTGGTTTAAATGAATTTAATAAATGTTCTTTAAATTCGTTCAAATGCTGAATACTAACATCTTTAATGCTTTCAATTTTTGTAATGTAAGAATACACTGCTGGCGAAAGAGTGGTCATAATTGAATTAAAATCATCAATTTCTTTTTTATAAAGATTATAAGCATGTTTTCTGAAAGCCACCTTAAATTTTGCACATAAATCACTTTTACTTTCGTGTCCAGTAAATGGGTCTATTACAGTAGGCACATAAGCAATATTCCATGCAGCAGTAAATGAATATGGATTTATTGTTTTGCCCCAAATATGAGAAACTTTGTAATTAAAAAGGTCTCTGTTCTTTTTTAGTTGTAATATGTTCGCTATTAACCTAGTCGGCTCTGTATTGTTTGTAGGATCCCATTCAACATTTTCAATTTTCAATATGGTTTTATAAAAGTCAAGCAATTTATCTTGTTTACTTTTTATACGACCGAAGTTTCGCACATAAACCTCGTTGTTATTAGTAATTTTATTTTTTAATTCAGCCCATTGTGATGAAACTTTCTCAGGACTCATAAAAATTGATTCATTTAATCCAAACTCAATAATTTTTGGTTCATCAATATCGAATTGACTCATAAAAAGTTCAAATGAATCTTTTGGTTCTTTTGCTTTCATAATGCTTTATATTTTTCAACTAAAGTTTTTATTAAGAATATCATTTCACAATAATTTGAGGGAATATTATAGATGTTACCACCGTTTTCATAGTAATTCCAGCTAAGACATAAAGTACAATAACCACTAGCAGCACATTCTATACATTGAGGAAATGTTTTATATTTAAGAGAACGTAAGAATTTTAATTTTTCTGAATTATTCCAAACATCAGTCAATATGTCATTTTTAATATCACCTAAAATAAAATCATTCCAACCAATGTCAGGAATATATTTCCCCAAGCTCGAAACAGCAATGCTTTTGAATGCAGAGAATTTTACAGGTTGGTTATTTAAAATTGTTTGTTTGGTTCGAATGGAAAAAATATTGTATTTCTTATCGTTTTTTAAAATGTCAGAGAGCGTATGTTTTAAATCCTCATAAGATAGACGATGAACTAAGTTAGATTTACTGAAATCTGTCATAGCCGTAATATTAAAATCAGTATAAACCTTGATACTTCTTTGATTACACCATTCCAATACACTTACGTAGCAATCTTTGTTTTCCTTAATAATTGGGCAACTTACCTCAATTGGAATTCCCGCTTTTTTAAGATGTACAATATTTTCAGTAGTTTTTTTAAATGAATTTTTTAGACCTGTAATAGAATCATGTATATCTGGATTCATGCTATATAAAGAAACCTGTATATTATAAATGTTAAGGGATTTTAAAAAGCCGATGTCATCTTGTGAAATTCTTGTAAGATTTGAGAGAATAGTAATTATAAAATCATTTTCTCTTGCTTTTCTTAAAATTGAAGAAAAATCTTTATGTAAAAATGGTTCACCTCCAGTAAAAGAAATTGAAAGGACACCAGCTTCTTTTGCCTGATCTAGAATATTAAAAATTGTTTCAGAATGTAAATAATTTTGATTATTCCTTGTTGATTTTGGAATATAGCAATGAATACAGCTTTCATTACATGCGGTAAGTAATTCTATTTGAAGTGAAAATAAAAATGGTTTTTCTGTTAGGATTTTATTTAAAAATTCACTGGTTTCTTTGACCTCGTTATCATTGCTCTCATTTTTTGTAACATTAGAAAATTCTTGTTTGTTAGCTTGGATACTACCTAATAAAACAAATTGGTCATTACCCAGTTCTCGAATGAATTCATGAAAATCCTGTGTGATTACTTTATGTGCATCTGTCGGAAATGTTTTTAATATTCTTGAAAGAACAATTTCTGAATCTTGCTTGTCTCTCGTGATTTCAGATAAAAATAAAAATGCACTTTCGTCAAAGATTTTCTCTTTTTTAGTTCTTTGATTAATAAGATATGCATAGCCATTTATGCTTCTAATAAAAGTGTCTTTATTAAGTTTTAATTCCATTTTAAGAAAATTAAAGAGGCTGCAAAATGCAGCCTCTTATCATTACTGCTTTTGAGTTAAACAGACCTTTCACATGATTTGCAATCGCCTCTATTATTAGAGCCGTACTTTGCTTCATTTGATGGGCAACCTGCAGCGTAGGTTCCTTTCGGATTGTTCTTTGCCAACAATTTTGGCTTTTTGTAAGTCTTCATTTTTGACCTCCTTTTTTTAATTAATAATTAATTGAATTTATATTGCTGTAAATTACAGCCAGATTGAAAAAATGAGGATAACATCCTCGTGATAAAAATAAGCATTTTATAACATAATCAATAAAATGCAGCGTAGGAAGATTTGGCTCTTTGCCTTTTGCGAAGCGTTGGCTTGTGTTTTGGGCAAAAGGCAATGTGCCAAATGTGGGTCGGCTTTCCGCTTTTCTTTCTTGCGGGTTGGAAAAAAAACTAAATCTTTTTTCTTTCATTTTCATTTCATTTTTCATTCTCAAACCATTTTCTCTGTCATTTTCAGTGTCGCTGTCTTTTTCTTCGCCTTGTTGGTAACGGATTGCGTGCTTGTGCTTTTTTAATTGCACAAGCACGCTGTTACCATTTGTATTTATTTTTCTATAATTTCAAATTTCTGCGATTTCGATAATCTGATACTGTTATAATCGTTAATGTCGCTAAAATCGAATTGCCAAAGTGAATAAAAGTTGCTTCTTTTTTCGAAAAATAAGGTCTTAACAGATTTGTTTGTATGATGTGACCATTGTCTGAAAGGATAAAAAAGTTGTCTGATAATAGTGTTATTGGTTTTACTATTTTTTGCTTCAATTAAAACAACTTGATTTTTGCCCTCATAACCTGCATCAACTTCTGTTTGAACGCTTTCAACAGATATTTTTTGTTTGCCAACCATGAATGAAAATTGAGGTGTGTATTTTCTGCCCCTAATTGTCAATACCAGAGTATCATCATTCATAAATGTTCTTACAAGGCTTGATGCATAAGCAAAATCTAAATGTTGCATTTCAGAATTTCCTATTTCTGATGTGTCTAATTTGAAGTCGAGTTTAGATGTGTAGATTTTTGCGGATGATTTGATTTCGGGAATATCAATATAACCTTCGCCTTTAACAATTGCATAATATCCGTTTTTTGTAGGAAGGAGAAAAACATTATTTTCAATAAAAACATCAGGTCTGTCTTCTCGTGTGTCCTGTTTACAAAGAATACGCACCTCTTTTTCATTAGTTTTTTTAAAATGTGAAGTCGCTTGTTTAATCTGTTCTGCTGAAATCAGAAACGGTTCTTTATTAAAATTGTGTTTGTGGATACTATATTTATCAAATATTGCTTTCCAAGAATTACTGTTCATTTTTATTCAAAAAGGTTAGGTTGATTTATATATTTATTATACCGTTTCATTGAAAGTTCGAGATATTCAGGACTTATGTCAATTCCAATATATTTTCTGTTTCCAATTAATTTACAAGCAATTCCAGTTGTTCCGCCGCCATTAAATGGGTCAAGAACAATATCGTTTTCTTTTGTAGAAGCTAAAACGATTCTTTTTAATAATGCAATGGGCTTTTGTGTGGGATGCTTACCAAATTCTTTTTCTTCAACCGTAGGGGTTGGGATGCTCCAAACAGAACGCATTTGCTTGTCAGGCACTTTCATTTTGTCTTCAGGAAATTTACCCACTTTCATTCTTTCATAATTGAAGGTTT
>CAZBNS010000081.1:0-7545 GCA_964493475.1 uncultured Rhizobiaceae bacterium
TATATATATATATATATATATTAAAGGTTTTTGGATATTTTTAAAGATTGCTGAAGATTTTTTGAAGATATATGTTTTAAAGGTTGTTGAATATCTTGTAAAGGTTGTTGAATATCTTTTAAAGATTGTTGAATATCTTGTAAAGATTGTTGAATATCTTGTAAAGATTGTTGAATATAGATTAGATAATTTTTTGCATGTACTGGTTAATAGTTTCTTGGATGTACTTGGCATGATTTTATTAAAGATATTATTTTCCTTGATGATACTAGAAAATAAAATTATAAAAAGCAATATAATAACAATATAATATTTCTAAAACATAATTTATTGTCTTGACAAAATAAAATATGTTTTATATAATTTTAGCATTAACCATAATTAATAACCATTAAGGTAAAAAAATGGCTGTAGCACCAAAAAGTGTAAGAAAAAAAAGACCAGCAATACTATTCAAATTGGTAAGTAGTGCTGATACTGGTTATTATTATTTAGCGAGAAGAAATCCTAAAAAAAGGCCAGAAAAAATGGAATTTTTGAAATATGATCCAATAGTTAGAAAACATGTTCTATTTAAAGAAGAAAAACTAGGTGGTGGTAAAAATTAGGACAAATAAGTAGTAATATACACTTTGAAATTAATAAAAATCAACAATACTTGTTGATTTTTTTTTATATTTTAGTTAAAGTTAATAAGATAAGAATATTTATTTGTATGTATAAAAAATACTTTTTCTCAACATTTTTTTTGTTGTTAGTTGCTTGTTTTCCATTGACTGGAAATGGGCTGAAGAATGTGAATGTTCAAGATGCAAAAAAGGATGTAATAGACAAAATAGGAAACCCATATTCAAAAAAAGCTTTTTATAATAAAGAATATATGGTTTATTATGTCTATGATGATATTTTTGGTTTATTTTTCACCAAGGAAAGATTTCCATTTATTGGATTTTATCCATTTTTGAGAACAGGAACTGAATATTGGATAATTTTGGAAGATGACAAAGTTGTGGCTTTTGGATCAGCAAAAAATTTTGCAAATAATATACCGAGAGCTTTGAATACAAAAGGTATAATATTGGAGGTGCAAGATTAATAATGTATTTCTCTGAAAAAAAATCTTTTAAAAACTGTCTGTGGAAGTTAAATCAATATGACGAGCGAAAAAGTTTGGCTATATATCAAAAATTTGGCTTTTCTGAAACATTATCAAGATTATTAAGTCTAAAAGATATAAAAATAGAGGAAATAGAAAATTTTCTTAACCCTACATTGAAAAAGTCAATGACAAACCCTTATGAGCTTTTGGATATGCAAAAGGGTGTTGATGTTGTGTATAATTCAATAATTAATAAAGAAAGAATCTGTATTTTCGGTGATTATGATGTAGATGGAGTTTCATCTTCTGCATTAATGAAAAACTTTTTTGATTTAGTTGGCATACAGTCAATTATTTATATTCCAGATAGGATAACAGAAGGGTATGGTCCAAATAGTAATGCATTTCGTAAATTAAAAAATGAAATGAAAATAGGTTTGATTATTACAGTTGATTGTGGAATATCAGCATTTGAAGCATGTAAAACTGCAAAAGAGTTAAATTTAAAAGTTGTTATAACGGATCATCATCTTAGCGATACAGCTTTGCCAGAAGCTGAGGCTATTATTAATCCAAATAGAATAGATGAAAAAACTGAATATAAAAATTTAGCCGGCGTTGGCGTAGCATTCTTATTTTTAGTAGCTCTAAATAAAAAATTGAGAGAAAATGACTTTTATAAGAAAAATAATATTAAAGAAGTTGACTTATTGCAATTTTTAGACTTAGTTGCGCTTGGAACTGTTTGTGATGTTGTTCCGCTAACTGGATTAAATAGAGCGCTTGTAAAGCAAGGTTTAAAAATTATACATCAAAGAACTAATTTAGGCATTAAATCACTGATTGATATTTCAGGAATAGACGAAGAAATAGACACATACCATGTTGGTTTTATTTTAGGCCCAAGAATTAATGCTACGGGCAGAATTGGTGAGTCTGATTTATCAAGTAAGCTTTTATATTTAAAAGATAGTTTTGAGTGTTTAAAAGTGGCAAAAAATCTGGATTTATATAATACAGAAAGACAAAATATTGAAAAATTAGTCTTGGAAGAAGCATTTAAACAGGTTGAATTAAAAGAATTATATAAAAACGATATAATTTTCGTGGAAGGCGAAAAATGGCATGAAGGAATTATAGGAATTATAGCGTCAAGAATTAAGGATAAATTTGAGAAACCAACCGTTGTTTTATCTAAATTAGAAACATATTGCAGAGCCTCTTGCAGATCAATTCATGGAGTGGATATTGGATCAGCAATTATAGAAGCAAAACTTAGCAATATTATTAAAGATGGTGGTGGTCATGCAATGGCTGGTGGCTTTAGTATAGAATATTCAAAGATAGAGTCTTTAAAACAATTTTTTATAAATAAATTAAGCGAAAATATCGTTTATTGTTTAAATAATAAAGAAAGGCAAGCTGATTTAGTTTTAGAATGTAAAAGTTTAACATTAAATTTGGCTAATGAAGTGGATAAACTAGGGCCATTTGGAGCTGGAAATCATAAACCAAAAATTATACTAAAAAATGTTGTAATTGTTAAAACTGATTTAATTGGAAAAACTCAAAATAATTTGAGATTAATTATTGGCGATGATAATTTAAACAATTTGTCAAATAGACTTGTTGCAATGTGTTTTAGAACTAATAAGAATGACAAATTATATCAAGTTCTTTCTCAAAGAGGACAGAAAGTCAATTTATTTGGAGAAGTCAATATTAGCAACTGGCAAGGAAAACAAACCGTTCAATTCATAATAGAAGATGTATTAATATAATAAATAAGATTATTTATATTATTTATTATTTTTATTAAGCTTGTTAAGTTGTTAATAAAAAATATTATAAATATATTTTAATATTGAGTAGTTTAAAAATATAACTTTATTTGAATAATATAAATTTTATAATCTTTATATACTTAAAATAATTCTGTTAGCAAATCTGTTAATAAAATATAAAAATTGTTAATAAAAAGTTATTAACAGGTTTATTAACATAGTTATCAACAAAGTTATTAACAGCAAGGATTTTATGTTTTAAATATTTTTTAAGGTAAATTATAAGTAGTTCCATTTTAATATAGCTCCCCTTTGTCAACTCCGTTGACATTTCCCCTCAAGGAGGGGAAAGATTTCGAACGGTGGTTAAGAAAATATAGTTCAACAACCAAGGATAATCTTTCCTCTTTAATTTCACCACTACACTAATATTTTCCATCCTTGAGGGGAAATGTCGCAATGCGACAAAGGGGAGCTACAGAACAACTTGCGACAAAATAAACGCCCTAAGAAAAAATTATACTTTATCTTACAAAACAGCTATATAACTTTTATATCCAACTTACTCAATATTTCAGTCGCTTGAGACTTTGATATAAAACCACCTTGAATTTTATCCGGGCTTACATTACCAATATCACAGCCTCTTAAATCTGTATTTTTAAAATTATTGCTTCCTTTAAAATTAACTTTTCTAAAAGAACAGTTTTCCTCAAATATAGCACCCTCAAAATTACAATCGCAAATATCTGCCTCTGTAAAGTCTAATCCAATTAAAATTTGTTTTTTTAAATTAAAACCAAAAAAATATGCCATTCTCAACAAACAATTTTTAAATTCGACTTTGTCGCTTTTTACCTTCAAAAAGTTTGCTCCAATCATTTTGCAATCAGTAAATTTCACGTTAAACATTTTTGCATTTAGCAGACTAGAATTAACAAAATCAATATTTGATAAATTGCAGGTAGAGAATTCACAGTTATTTAAAACAGTTCCTGAAAATTCACATTTTTGCATGCTTGTTTTTTTAAAAGAACAGTTGCTAAACTCACAATCAAGAAACTTAGATTCATCAAAGCTGCAATCCTCAAACTCACAGTTTTCAAATTTAGTGTCGCTAATATTTATATTGGTAAAATTTCCATCTTTAAATATTTTATCTAAGTTTCCAGAATTTAAAATAATATTTTGACTAACCGTTTTCTGCATAATCATTCCATCTCAATTTTAATTCTAATATTGCTGTTATATTTTTCACTCAGCACACATTTTTTTAATAATTTTTGAATATTTACATTTAATTTAGTTTTGACAATTATATTAAATCTATACATTTTTGCCAGTTTTGGCATAAATGCCGGAGATGCTCCGAATACTTCAATATCTTCACTAACTGGAAATTTTGACACTATTTTTTTTGCAATTCTATAAGCTGTAATTTCATTTAAAGACGAAATGGAAACAGTTGCCATTTTGCTAAAAGGCGGAAAATTACCCAATTTTCTATTCTCTTTTTCAAAATTAATTAATAAATTTTTATTGCCTTCTTTAATAGCCTGCAGAATTAAATTGTTTGAATTGTATGATTGAAAATAAACAATTCCCTTTGTTTCTTCTCTTCCCGCCCTGCCAGAAACTTGCGTTAATAACTGATAAGTTCTTTCGCTTGCCCTAATATCTCCGCCAAAAAGACTTGCATCGGAATCAACTATTCCAACAACTGTAAGGTTTGGAAAATGGTGTCCTTTAGCTACAAGTTGAGTTCCTATAATTATGTCAACTTCATTATTTAAAATTTTATTAACAACATCATTAAGTTTTTTATTTGTGTCAGTAGTATCACTTGCCATAATAATTGTTCTGGCATTTGGAAATGCTTCTTTTATTTCTTTCTCAATTTTTTCAACACCAGGTCCAAATTCAATTAAATTCTCGCTGCCACAGAATAGACATTTTGTCGGTCTTTCTATAAAATATTCGCAATGATGACAAATTAACCTATTTTTTGATTTATGATATGTGAGGTTTGATGAACAGTTTGGACATTGTATTTTTTCTCCGCAATCAGAACATAGCAAAACTGGAGAATATCCCCTCCTATTCATAAAAATCATAGATTGCTTATGATTTTCTAAATTTTTAGCAATAGCTGATATTAAAGGTTTTGAAATGTATTTATCACTTTTAAGTTTTTGTTTTTTTAAATCAACAATTTCAACATCAGGCAAAACAGCACCACCAAAGCGACTTGGCAAATAAATTCTTTTATATTTTTCTTTATCCACATTTATCAATGTTTCAAGGCTAGGCGTAGCAGAGGCTAAAACAATAGGAATATCATTTAATTTTGCTCGCACAATAGCCAAATCCCTGCCATTATAACAGCCATTGTCGCTTTGTTTGTAAGATTGGTCGTGCTCTTCATCAACAATTATTAATCCCAAATTAATAAATGGAAGAAATAGAGACGAACGAGCTCCTATTATGACTCTGATTGTTCCACATGAAACACTGTCAAAAATATCACTTTTCTGATTTTGAGGAATTTCGGAATGCCACACGGCAGGTTTGAAATTAAATTGGAGCTCAAACCTTGAAATTAATTGAGTGGTTAAAGCGATTTCTGGCACTAAAATTAAAATCTGCTTATCTGTTTCTTTTAATAATTTAGCAATCAAATGAAAATAAACTTCGGTTTTGCCGGATCCAGTTGTTCCCTCAAGAAGAATTGGCTGAAAAGAATTATATTTTTGAATAAAATTAAATGCTTCTTTTTGATCACTTGATAGTTCATTTAAGTTAAAATTTTCAATGTTTTGTATTAGTTTTTTCTTTTCAAAAATTTCTTCAATTAATTCATTCTCAATAAGCTTTTTTAAAATACCTTCACCAACATCACAATAATTTAAAATTTCTTGTTTTGTTGCTTGCTTATCTTTTAAAAATTCAAGAACTCTTTGTTGTTTTTCAGTTATTTTTTGCGTATCGCCGCATGTAGAAATTTTATATTTTTTATCAAATTTATTTTTGAAAAATCCCAAAGGAGTTATTGCCATATTTAGAACATTTCCCACAGGAATTAGATAATAATCCGCAGCCCACTTTATAAAATCAATTAATTCTTTTTTAAAATGAAAGTTCAGCTTTTCTCTAACGGTTTTCAATTGAATACCGTCTTTTATTTCAATATTAATATCAACAACCAAGCCAGTAAAATATTTATTTCCAAAGGGAACAGAGACCAAGTCGCCAATTTCTAATTCAATATCTGAGTTATAGGAAAATGGTTCGTTTAAAGCTAATGGAATTAAAATATTTACTATCATTTTAAATTAAATTATTTACCTTGATAGTAAATAAAATTAAACAAAATACAATATTTATTAGAATAGAAAATTATAAATAGTTGATTTATTTTTTATAATTTTTATTATTTAATAAAATACAAAATTATTAAAATGGAAAAGGAAGCTTTACTTCAGTGGTATAAAGAAAATAATATTCATGATATTATTGAGGATGAGTCATGCAATCATTTTAATGTTTCATGTGAAACATTGCCAACGCAGAAGGAAATTATATCACAAAATTTAATAGAGAAAAAAGTTAGCATTACTATACAAAACAAAGTAAAAGTGCAAGTTGGAACTTCAGAAATTAGAGCAGAGGAAACTTTAAAATATACCCAAAGCAAAAAAGAAATGAATTTCAATTATATATATCAAAATTTAGCAAATAAATATAGAAATGATAATATGAAAATGGAACAGCAAAATCATAATTTAGATATTGATGAGGTTGTTAAAAAATCTAGAGAATTGGCGGATAAGTCAAATACAATAGACGAATTAAGAAATGTTGTTGAGCATTTTGATGGATATTTGGAGATTAAAAAACTTGCAAAAAATACTGTTTTTGGCGAGGGAAATACAAAGGCCGATGTATTGATTTTAGGCGAAGCACCGGGCAACAATGAAGATATTGAAGGAAGACCGTTTTGCGGACAAAGCGGTGAATTATTAGACAATATGTTCGAAGCTATTGGTATTCCAAGAAAAGATCTATATATTATGAATACTTTATTTTGGCGGCCGCCGGGAAATAGGACTCCAACTGAGGAAGAAGTTGCAATTTGTCGGCCGTTTGTTGAAAAACATATAGCCTTGATAAATCCAAAAATTATCGTTTTTATGGGCTCCACAGCTTTAGCATCATTAATTAAAACAGACCTAACAATTACAAGAGCTAGAAGACAATTGTTTGACTATACAAATCAGTATTTGAATAGAAAAACTATTAAAACTACTCCGCTTTTTCATCCATCTTATTTGTTAAGACAGTCAGGTAAAAAGAAAGACGCTTGGGGTGATTTATTGTTTGTGAAAAGCGTTATAGACGAAATATAATTTATTAGGCCGTTGCATAAATAAAATAAATTGTTTTTATTTTCTTATTTGCCGTTGCGGGTGTAGTCTTCCCCACAAGGAACAAACGATTATAAAATAAGTAATCCTAATCTTATTATAGCAAAAAAATAAACAATCCCATCCCCATCCCCAGTGCTGTCATTACCAGGCTAGATTTTGTTAACGAGCGAAGCCCTCCGCAGTCCTGTCATTACCAGGCTAGATTTTGTTAACGAACTAAGTGAGTTTACAAAAT
>CAZBNS010000082.1:0-7330 GCA_964493475.1 uncultured Rhizobiaceae bacterium
TATTTCATAAAGATTTACTGAATTGTTTATAGTATATTAAATTTGTGCAGTGCCAATTCGTTTTGCAAAAAGTAATTGAGTTTAAAAAAAATATATTTTAGTCTCCAGGGAGAGATTATTATAATTAACAACTTTAGAAAATAAATATGAAATTATTAGAAGGAAAAAAATGTTTGGTGATGGGCGTTTTGAATGATAAATCTATAGCATGGGGTATAGTTCAAGAAATGGCCGCTCAAGGAGCTGAATTGTGTATGACTTATTTAGGCGAAGCCGGACAAAAAAGAGTTATTCCATTGGCTGAAAAATTGGGATGTAATTATACATTGCCATGCGATGTTTCAAGTGAAGAGGATATGGATAAATTATTTGCTGATATTGAGGCAAAATGGGGAAAATTAGATTGTATGGTTCATTCTTTGGCATTCTCAGACAAAAATGAATTAAAAGGAAGGTTTTGCAACACATCAATGAAAAACTTTGAAGTAGCATTAAATATTTCTTGCTACTCATTAGTAGGATTGTCAAGAAGAGCTAGGCCGTTAATGGTAAAAGCTGGTGGTGGTTCTATTATAACTATGACGTATTATGGTTCGGAAAAAGTTATTCCGCATTATAATGTTATGGGCGTGGCAAAAGCTGCGTTAGAAGCTAGTGTAAGATATTTAGCGGTTGATTTGGGTCAAGATAATATAAGAGTTAATGCGATTTCTTCTGGTCCTGTAAAAACTATGGCTTCTGCTGGAATTGGTGATTTTAACTATATGTTGAAATATAATGAATTAAATTGTCCTTTAAAGAGAAATGTTTCAATAGAGGAAAATGGTAAAACAGCCGTTTATTTGTTGAGCGATATGTCTTCTAGCATGACAGGAGAGATAGTGCATTTGGATGGTGGATACCATGTTGTTGGAATGAAAGATCCAAATACTGAAAATCTTGAAATACCGGAGGGAACAACAAATATTGTATAAGTTAGATACAATTATTATTAAGGAGAGCCAAAGTGTCAAATAAAATGTTTTTTAAGGAGGAAAAATCATTCAAGCTTATATATATTATAATAATATTAATATTTATAATAATAGGAGTGTTTTTTCTCTTTAAAGGCAATAAAAATGATATTGTAAGTGGATATGATAAAAAGATAAAAACCATGATTAATAACAAAAACGAAAAAAACTTAGGCAACATGCCAAACTGGAATTTGTCTGATTTATATAGTTCAATAAATGACAAACAAATTGAGCTAGATATTAAAAATATAGAAAAAGAGATAAAAGATTTCCAATCATACAGGGGGAAAATAAAAGACTTAACCGGAAAAGAGTTATATGATTCCATAATTAAGTATGAAAATATAGGGGAAATAATGGGTAAATTGGGTTCGTTTGCCTATTTAAAATATGCGGAAAATTTATCTTTAGATGAAAATGTAAAGTTTTTTCAAAAAATAAACGAAAAATTAACAGATTTATCATCAAATTTGATATTTTTCTCACTAGAAGTTAATAAAATACCGTCTGCTCAATTAAATGCGATGTATGCAGAATCAAAATCATTAAGAGTTTACAAGCCAGTTATTGATGAAATAAGATTATTTAAACCACATCAATTAACCGAGAGACTTGAAAAATTAATGCTGGAAAAAAATATAGTTGGAAGAGACGCCTGGTCTAGGCTGTTTGACGAAACTATGGATAATATGGTTTTTGAATATAAAGGCAAAGAATTCAACCAATCAGAAATGCTTGAATTAATAAATAGCAAAGATGAAAAGGTGAGAAGAGAAACTTCAAAGATTTTTGGTGAAACTGTAGGAAAACAAGGCAAGTTATTTGCTTATATTACTAATACATTAGCGAAGAGTAAAGAAATAAATGACAGATGGAGAAATTACAAAACACCAATTTCTGCTATGAATTTAAATAATTTAATAGACGATGAAGTTGTAGAATCGCTAAGAAATACCGTAAAAGATAACTATAAAAATACCGCCCATAGATATTATGCATGGAAAGCTAAAGAATTAGGAAAAGAAAGACTGCATTATTATGATAGAAATGCTCCATTGCCATACAATGATGATAAAATATATAAATACGAAGAAGCAAAAGATATTGTTTTATCTGCATATAGAGATTTCTCACCAGAAATGGCTGAAATTGGACAACAATTTTTTGATAATAACTGGATAGATGTTCCAACAAGGCAAGGCAAAAGAGGCGGAGCTTTTATGTCTCCAACAACTCCAAAAGTTCACCCATATATTTTATTGAATTATGTTGGCAAAACAAGAGATGTAATGACTTTAGCGCATGAATTAGGCCACGGAATTCATCAAACATTGTCTGATAAGAACGGTTTCTTGATGTCTCATCCGCCTTTGACTTTAGCTGAAACAGCTTCTGTATTTGGCGAGCAGCTAACTTTTAGAAGATTGCTAAATCAAGAGCAGGACACACAAAAAAGAAAAGCTATTTTAGCATCAAAAATTGAAGATATGTTGAATACCGTTGTTAGACAAATAGCTTTTTTAGAGTTTGAGACAAGGGTTCATGAGGAAAGAAAAAATGGTGAAATTCCGCTTGATAGGCTAAATCAAATATGGCTGGATATTCAAAAAGAAAGCTTAGGTGAGGAAAACTTCATTTTTGATGATGAATACAAAAATTATTGGATGTATATTCCGCACTTTATTCATAGCCCATTCTATGTTTATTCTTATGCTTTCGGCGATTGTTTAGTAAATTCACTTTATAGCATTTATCAAACAAATCCTAATGGTTTTCAAGGAAAGTATTTAACTTTGTTAAGCGCTGGTTCAACAAAAAAATATGACGAACTTTTAAAGCCGTTTGGTTTAAATCCAAAGAAAGCTGATTTCTGGCAGAAAGGAATTGATGTTTTATCGGGTATGATTGAAGAATTGGAAAGTTTAAATTAATTTATTATATAAGATATTTTTAAAACAAAATGATCGAAAAACAACACTTCAAAACTACTATCGGCTCTGTCATTACCAGACCAAATTTTGTTAACAAATGGAAGCCCCCAGCTCTGTCATTACCAGGCTAGATTTTGTTAACGAACCACTGCTTTCGCAGCGGCAGGCTCCGTGAGATTACAAAATCTTGACCTGCGTAATCCAGGAAAAAAGACGACAAAATAAAGACTTTTTATTGTTTTACTATTTCCTGGATTCCGTATGAGGATTTTTTAAACTCATTCTTCGTTAAAAAAATCCAGCTACGGAATGACATACTGAGAGAGGAAATGTCCGAAGACAAAGGGCTATATTACAATAAATAAAATACCATCAACTTTTAGAATATCTATCATTTATTTTTCAATCATTTTTATTGACAAATAATATAAGAAAAATAATAATTAAACTGCCTACGGGCAAAGTGATGGCCTAAAACACCAAAATACAATTAAATTTAGTTCGCAGGCTTTTGTTGTATCTATTTCATAGATATGGCGGAGGCTTGCGGTTATAATAAGTTGCATTTGCAGCTTAAAAGGCCGTAAGGGCTGATTGTGTCAGTTGTTTTAGCCTCCGCACTTTCATTTTGATTGTGCGATTTTTATTAACAGCGGATTAGTAAAAAAATATATCTATACTTTTTCGCATAAATAATGAGGTCTAAAATGGACGAACTGATGAAAAATGATTTAATCAAAAAACTATATCTTCTACAAAAAGAGAAGGATTTTGAGGAAAAAATCAAAATTAATAACTCAATTAATGAAGAAATAATCGATATAATAAGACAAATATTACAATATTATATTGATAATAAAATAATAGTAAGAGGAGATGTTATTGGTTTAAGAAAGATACTTAATTATATAATAAAGACATGTAGAGTTAAATATGGTGAAGAGAAGAAGTTTGAAAGGTTAAGTAAAGTTATTAATAGGATTAAGTGAGCTGTAGAAGTGAGTTGTAGCTACCCTTTGTCCTTCAATATTTCCCCTCAAGAAGCAGAAACATTAGAGCTGTGGTGAAGAAAAAATGGTGCGACACTCAAGAACAATCTTTCTGCTTCTTGAGGGGAAATATTGAAGGACAAAGGGGAACTACTACTATAATTAAAGCACAAAAACCATAATTATGTAAGTTCGTTAATAATTATTTTATATATAATATTTTTATTGACTTTGGTACTCTTAAATTTATAATTTATGATTACATGTAAAAAATAAAATGGAGGACAAGATGGTTAAATTAAAAGGAACAGAAACAGAAAAAAATTTATTAAAAGCTTTCGCTGGCGAGTCTCAAGCTAGAAATAGATATGCTTTTTTTGCTTCTAAGGCAAAAGAGGAGGGATATCAAGCAATATCTAAAGTGTTTGAGGAAACAGCTAGTCATGAAAAAGAACATGCAGAAAGATTATTTAAGTTTTTGGAAGATGGTTGTGATTTAGAAATTACTGCTTCATACCCAGCTGGAAAAATTGGAACAACTGCTCAAAATTTGATGGAGTCAATGAATGGTGAGCATGAGGAAAATACTTCAATGTATCCAAATATGGCACGAATTGCAAAAGAGGAAGGATTTCCTTTGGTTGCTAGTGCATTTGAAAATATAGCAAAGGCAGAAGTTTATCATGAAAAAAGATTTGAAAAATTGTTAAAAGAAGTTGAAACTAAAGAACTTCTAAAGAAAAATGATTTGGTAATTTGGAAATGCACAAATTGCGGCTATCATATTACTGCAAAGGAAGCTCCAAAACTTTGTCCGGCTTGCAATCATAGCCAAGGATATTTTATTGAAGTTGATGATATTTTATATTAATTATTTTATATCTCTTGACAAAAAATAAGATAAAATTACCAGTTTTTACTGGTAATTTTTTATGCAACAGGTCTATTGCTTTCTAAATAGTCGGCTGTATCTTCTACATTTTCAAATACTTTGTTTCTGTCAACTATATTGTCAATTCCAAAATGAGACAGTTCTTTTTTAATAGTATCAGGAATTTGAAGCAATAATACATTTACTCCATGGCTTTTTAAATGTTTAATAGTTTTTTCTAAAACTACCAAACCAGAAGCGTCTATTGTGTAAATATGTTTTAATCTTATTACGGCATACTTATAAGATTTAATGTTGCTTTTAAACTCGTCTTCAAACTTTGATGATAACAGAAAGCAGAAAATAATTAATGTTAAATTATATAAAATAAAGCTTGCAATTTTAAATTGAGCAATTTAATCTCAATATTGTATAATAAATTTTGGGTGAAAAAATGTTTAAAAAATTTTTAATGTTATGCTTTGTTTTGACGTTGGTTTCCGCTTGTGCTTCTAAGCCTAGTGCGACTGATGAAGATTATGATGTTATAGACAGTGCAAAACAAGCTGATAAAATAAATAAAGGTACTGCTAAGAATATTGAAGAGATTTCAGTTCCAGATAGAGTTTACTTTGCTTTTGACAAATATAATATTTCTAATGAATCTGCCGAAGTATTAAAATTGCAAGCAGAATGGTTAAAGTCTGACGCTAAAATCAATGTGATTATTGAAGGTCATTGCGATGAAAGAGGAACTAGGGAATATAACTTAGCTTTAGGTGAAAGAAGAGCTACAGCTGTTAAAAATTATCTAGTAAAACAAGGTGTTGCTGTTAAAAGAATTAAAACAATCAGCTATGGAAAAGAAAGACCAATTTTTGTTGGAACAGGTGAAGCTGTTTGGGCAAAAAATAGGGTTGGTATAACTGTTGTTGCTGAATAATTAAATTATTAAGTATTTATAAAACCACTAAATTAATATTTGGTGGTTTTTTGTTTAATACATTGCGGAGATTATTATTGTGAGCGTGATTTCCGTTAAAGAATAAAATAAAAATAAGCATAGTTTTTATATAAACAAAATAACAGTCTCATTGCATATTAATTTAGCTAGATATTAATCTCTATAAGTTCCAATTCTTTAATTTTACCCGTATTAATTGTTTCAAGAGATATTTCTAAAATATCCGAATTAAATCTAACTGGAACATCAAACTCAAAATCGGAAGTAATTACCGCATCCATTGCGGGCGCTGTATTAAAAGTTATTAGTCCGTTTGTTAAATCAACGCCAAAATCATCGCTCTCAATACCGTTAAGATATATTCTAATTGTTGAAATAACTGGTTTTGTAATTTTTCGTGCGTATGTATTGCCGCTTATTGTATATGTTTTTATGAGTTGAAATTTTATAGTATTTCCATCGCCCAAACCTATTTGTTGAGCGGCTGCAGAATAATCTATCCAGTCTTTAAATCTAAAACCATAGCCGCAACCTTTTACATTTCTAAAAAATGAAGTGATTTCATCTAATTCTGCTTTTGTTTTTATGCCATTGATAATATTAAATTTCATTTTATTTATATTCCAGTTTATATTTCTCGCCTCATTTCCATTCTTTGTTTTTAAAATTGTTGTATTAAATTCTAATATTGAAGAAGAATTGAACGATATTGATTCCGGAAATCTAATTTCTAAAAATGACATAAAAATAGGTTTATTTTTTATCAAAATAAACCCAGTATTTCTTTTTTGGAAGTCCAAATTAATTATTTTTTACTTGTTATTATTTATTCACTCAATTTATTTAATTGGAGTAATTGTAAAAAATAATTTTTTACCTTCCATTTTTGGTTTTTCTTCAATTTTTCCAACTTCTTTGAGAGAATCCTCAATTCTGTCTATAATTACTTTAGAACTATCAGAATACGTAATTTCCCTACCCCTAAATATAAAATTGAATTTAACTTTATCACCTTTTTCCAAGAATTTTACAGCTTGTTTGATTTTAGTGATAAAATCCCCTTCACCAATATTTAAGGACATCTTTATTTCCTTAGTATCAACAACCTTTTGTTTCTTTTTATTGAGAGCCGCTTTTTTCTGCTCTTCATATTTCAATTTGCTAAAACTTGTAATTCTACAAACAACTGGATTAGCATTTGGAGAAACCTCAACCAAGTCCAATCCAGCCTCAAATGCCATTTGCAAAGCTTTTGAAATCGGCATAACGCCAACCATATTTCCATTTTGATCTATAATTCTTGCCTCAGCAACTCTTATTTCTTTGTTAATTCTTAATTCGTTTTTATTGGTCAATGTAATTCATTATTAATAATACTAATACAATGTTAATAAAAATATTTTTATTTTCAATAATATTTAATTAATGACACAATAATTATATACTTTAGGACTTTAAATAGCCCCCCTTTGTCGCGTTGCGACATTTCCCCTCTCAGTATGTTATTCCTGTAAATGTCAATTGTTTTATTTTAAATGAATAATATAACCAAAACCTGT
>CAZBNS010000083.1:0-7292 GCA_964493475.1 uncultured Rhizobiaceae bacterium
AATTAAAAATGTCAAAAAACCACCAAAACCCCGCATGTTTTGAGATGCCGTGTTATAAATTGGCTGTAAATAATAACCTTGTCAGTTTGATTAAAAATATCAACGAAGTACTAAATTGTTTTAGTTTTTAGAAATAGCAAATTGCTCGAGAGAGCAAGAGGAAAACTCTTTTGCATTTTATTGCAAATGTGTTTTTATTCAACAACATAAAAGAATGGCATATTGTAAATGTCTTTATTAAAATAGATTACAGCTGAATCTCCAATGGTTTTCAATTATATAAATTCTTTCCAACAGAAATGTCATCTATTTCTTATTGTGGTTCCTACTTACCTAACTTCAAATAGTAAGTTCTATTTTTACAAGAACTTATTCTTTTATCAATAATTTTAGCTTTATAAAAAGTATAACTTTATAAGTTAGCTTTGACTTCTCATGCTTTAAAAAAAGCATTTAAAGATCGTCTATAATTTTTTACGATTGGGATAATCCCTTTTTATTCTTTATGCCAATGATATTTCTACTACAAGAAAAAAAGACATAAAGAAAGATCTCATTATACAATGTTTTCATCGTGAAATGTGAAATATTGTTGAGTAAATAAGCTGGTGATAGAATTATTTACAAATAGGATATAATAAAAAGAAGCTGAAGTTTACACTCCAGCTTCATATGATTAACCTAGGAAAGAATTAATTTATATATATAAAAATTTACTCCTTAATAAACTTAAAGGTTTTATTCTCTAATCCATTATTGTACTGTATAAAATACATGCCAGGTGTCAAATCTGAAACATCAATGCCAATAACATGCTCATCTGCTATTATAGTTTTTACAACTGCACCAGTAGCTGATATAATTTGAATATCTGATGCGACAGCAGTGTTTATTTCAATATTTAACTTGTCTTTTGCAGGATTTGGAAATATTCTAACTTCATTCTCATCTACAAAATCAAGTTGCTCACCACCTGAAGTTAATGAATTAATAGTATAGGCTGAATTTGTAATATTAACCGTATAATCCTCAACTTCACCATAAGCAAAGTTTTCACATGATGTTGCTAAACCACCATACTTCATCGATATACGCATACGAGTATTACCCAAAACGGCATTTGTTGGAACAGTAAAGTAGCCATAAACCAATCCTGTTTGTGCAGTTGATCCGGTTAATATTCTTTCGGATGTCTCAAATACTCCGTTTGCATTATAATCAATCCAAATTGACCAATAAACAGTATAGATATATACTGAGTATCCACTTTGAATATACAATATCTCCGTATTTCCTGGAGTTATTGAAGCGATTTGATTAGTAAAATCTCCATAACCATAATTATACCCAGAAAAATTATAGATTTCATTTAATGCTACTTGATTAATCCAAAAGTAATCAGCAATGCTACCTGAACTTGAACAATATTCTTCCACTACCTCTTCATCAGTTGTAACTGATAAAGTACTACTTGCTGATGAAACATTCCCTGCAGCGTCTTTTGCTTTAACATAGAATGTATAAGTAGTAGATGCTGATAGACCTGTTACACTATATGATGTACTTGTTGTTGAGGCAAGTAACGATCCGTTTCTGTAAATATCATATCCGGTTACACCAACATTATCGGTCGAAGCTGTCCAACTTAATACTACTGATGATTCAGTAATGCTTGAAGAAGTTAAGTTAGTTGGAGCTGTTGGTGCTTGAGTGTCAGCTGTTGATGATGATGTAGTTACACTGATTGTACTACTTGCTGCTGAAACGTTTCCTGCAGCGTCTTTTGCTTTTACATTGAATGTATAAGTAGTAGATGCTGTTAGACCTGTTACACTATAGGATGTACTTGTTGTTGAAGCAAGTAATGATCCGTTTCTGTAAATATCATATCCGGTTACACCAACATTATCAGTAGAAGCTGTCCATCCTAGACTCAAGGTTGTTTGGGTTACACTTGATGCTGCTAAGTTTGTTGGAGCAGTTGGAGCAGATGTATCAGTTGAAGTTAATGTAGTTACACTTTTTGAAGTACTAGCAGCAGAAACATTTCCAGCAGCGTCCTTAGCTTTTACTGTGAAAGCATAAGTAGTTGCAGCAGTTAAACCTGTTACATTATAGCTAGTTGTTGTTGAAGAACCTTTTAATGTTCCATTTTGGTAAATATCATATCCTGTAACACCAACATTGTCAGTTGATGCAGTCCAGCTTAATGTGAAAGTTGTTTGAGTAATATTTGCTGAAACTAAACTTGTTGGAGCTGAAGGAGCTTGAGTGTCAGTAGTACCTTCATAAGCAGCACCTACACCAATAGCATACATTGCATTTGTTACGGAGATTTCTTCCTGTGAACCTGCTCCGTATAGGTCTTTAGCAGCCTGAATAGCATAAGTTCTTGCATTAGCATAATTCGAACTAGATGTCATATAAACACTTTCAATTCTATATGCAATTTTTTCTGCTTTTTCAATGCCTATTGCAGTTACAGAATAAGTCTTACCATTATCATTTGTTCCTGAACCCCCTTCAGAAATTAAATAGAACCAGTAGCAAAATGGACCATTATTAGTATGAACTCCATAATTGTCTGAAGAACTTGTCACCCAGTAAGTTCCTTTATAGGTGTCTGGTAAATTTTTTGATTTTGGATTGCTAATAGATCGTAATGCTGTGCCGAGATCTTCCCCCATCAACCAGGTGTCTTTTTCAGGTGCATAATGATATTCTATTGCACATCCCCAAATATCACTAAAAGCTTCATTTAAAGCACCAGATTCTCCGGAATATGTTAAATTACATGTATTAGAGCATACAGCATGTCCAAATTCATGACCAAAAACATCTAAAGAAGTTAAGATATCAAATGATGATCCATCACCAAATGTAAATACAGATCCATTCCAAAATGCATTATCATAATTAGAATCATAATGTACATAAGTTTTTATTAATGCTCCATTACCATCAAAGCTGCTTCGTCCATGTATTTGTGAAAAGTAATCATAAGTGACCATTGCTGCCCAATGTGCATCTAATGCACCATTATCTTTAGCTGAGTTATTGTATTCAGCAGCAGTCCAGTTATTATCGTAATCTGTAAAATCAACAGCGCTTGTGTAACTTGTTGATCTTTTGCAATTGTAGGTAATAATACCATTACCGCGAGTATAATCTCTCAAACGATACGAACTATTATAACTATCAGTTGAGATTGATTTTGTCCCACTGTATCTGGTAGCTGCATTACCTGTAGCTGTTACATTTTTAATTAAAGCATTAGTGTGGACAACCTCTCCAGTTTGTGCATCTACATATATAAAATGCCGACTTAAAGGTTTTGTTGCATACACATCAATCTTATATGCTAATACCAGCTCTTGAACATCTTCAGGATGTTTACCTTGGGTGTGCTCAACGATAACTAATTCAGGAGCAAATTCCATCGGATTGTCTTCTAGATATTGCTCTGCATTAATAAATGATTTAGCAAGTTCAGTTGCTTTCTCAAGAGGGATTAATGGAGTAATATCAATTTCCTCAATATTCTTGAATTCTCCATTCATAGATTCAATTGCATTGTTTTTACTGTGTACAATGTAAACACCATTTTCAACTTTAATTCCTTTATAATATTGCTGGAATTTTTCGTGAGTATAACCAATTTTATCAGTTTCTGATTTTAATTGTTTAAACTCTTCGTTTTTTGTCATTTTTAATAAACTAGACAAAATTGTTTTAGCTTCATCTTTAGAAACAGTATTTTTAGCTTTGGTATTAAACTTTACAAAGCTAGGATTACCATTTCTATCCAAATTTTGTTTTTCAACTTCTTGGGCAAAGGTTGCTCCAACAAGTGACAAAACAATAAGAATCGTAAATAATCTTTTCATAATAACATAAGTTTTGGTTTAGAGTCACAATTTATTCTGATAACCATTGTAATACAAATTTTTTCATGCAATTCAGATGCTAGAAATTTACCCTAAATATCATATATTGCTGAATAATAAGTCCATATAGAATAACTGAAAACCCTCCTGAATCTGAATGCAATCTTTATCATCAGATATACAGGTTGATAGGAAATTTTATAACTTTGAAGAATATCTCTAACTCTCAATCTTATTACAAATATTGAATATTGTATTACTTAGAAGTGGTCCCCGAAATTCATTGGCAATAAATTTATCATAATGAATATATGTGCTTATCTAATAGAGAAATATAGATTTTTCATTTAAGAACTATTTTTTTTGTTATAATGTAATAAAACCCTAATTTTAGAGAAAATCTTTATGCATGGCTAATAATCATTCCAGTAAAATGTTCCGATATATAATATTTGTTTATTTAATTGTTAATTATTCAAATATTGTATATGGTCAGGATGTAGATTTAATCACTACATTATTAGATAGTTCCGAATTATTAGAAAACAAAGATGTAAAGCAATCATTGAAACTTGCACAAAAAGCCTTTTATATAGCTGACAAACATAATATCATTGAAAAAAAAATAGATGCTTTAAATAGAATCACTTTTATATATATAGATGATATAATGAATTATGATAGTGTCTATATCTGTATAAAAGAAGTCTCAGATTTGCTTATTTCAAATGATTATAAAAAAGGAAAGTGTCAATATTATTATTTAAATGCATTATATCTTATATCAATATTTAATAACCAATTAGCGAAGGATTATTTGTATAAATCATTGAATTATGCAGAAGAGTTAGGTGATAAAAAATCAATAGCAAACGTACAATACATTTTAGGAAGTCGCATCCTTCCAAATGAAAATAAATTCCCCGAAGCCATTGCATGTTTAAATTTAGCATTGATTAATTACAAAGCATATGGTGATAAGAGTAGAATGGCTTCATGCTTTATGGGAAAAGGATTAGTTTATATGCAACAAGCAAATATGGATTCATCGTTGTATATGTTAGAAAAAGCTTCTGAAATGTATTCTAATCTTCAAGACACAGTATTAAATAAGGTTTGTACTTATTTTAAGGCTTTTATATGGTTTAATCAGGGAAAATATGAAAAAGCAGAACCTATTTTTTTCAATTTTTCATTACTCTCATCTAAAAACATAAGGCTTGTTCGGTTAAAATACTTATCAATAAGTCACTTAAGTTACATATATGGAGAGATGGGGTTATTTAATAAGGCTTATTTATTACAAAGAAAGTATCAAACTTATGCTGATTCGGCTTATTCTTTTGATAATACATATAGAATAAATAATTTAATATTTACTCACCAAACCGAAATTGCTGAAAAAGAAAAGAATATTCTTAATGCAAAAAATGAAATACAGAAGCTAGAATTAAAACAAAAAAAACATCTAATATGGTTTATTATATTTATTTCAGTGCAATTGTTTTTACTTGTATTTATTATTTATAAAAAATATAAGAATAGTATAAAAACAGGCAATGAACTTCGTGATAAACAACAATTAATTTTTGAACAAGAAAAAGAAATTGAGAGAAGAAAAAAAGAAAAGATAAAACTAAACTTAGAATACAAGAAAAGAGAGCTAGCTAGTAAAGCAATACAAATATATCAAGTAAATAAACATACTGAAAACACCATTTCGAAACTAAAGAATTTAAAATATAAAATAAGATCAAAAGGAAAAGTTGGAAATGAGTTAAAAGAATATATACAAGGTATTATAAATGAAATTCATTTTAATTCTAATATCCAGATTTGGGATGAATTTGAGGTGTATTTTAATAAGGTAACTCCAGGCTTTAAAGAATGGCTTACAAATTCATTCCCTAGCTTAACTGCAAACGAAATACGTCTATGTATTTTCTCTCAACTAAACCTTAAACCAAAAGAAATTTCAAATATTACTTTACAGAGTTTAAAAAGTGTAAATGCTGCCAGAACACGTTTACGTAAAAAACTTGGTATAGACAATCCTCAGCTTTCAATATCAGCATTTCTATTATGTCAGTTTAAAGAGTGTCAAGATGAAATAGTTCATTATTGATATGGTATATTATAATCACTTGATATATTCATTTAATGCCTTTCCATAATATTCGATTGCTTTATTGAACTACTAAAACAATAGACTTTTTTATTAACTTCTAACAAAGTTAGAGAATGCCTGATGTCTGAAATACAGATTATTACGAAAATCAATGTCTGTGAAAAATCTCTTTAACTCTCAATCTTATTATAAATAATATTGTATTACTTAGACATGAACACAAAAACAGTTTGGTAATAAACTTACCACAATAGACATATATGCTTATCCATTAGATACATATAGATTTTCATTTAAAGACTAACTTATTTTATTATAATGTATCAAAACACTAATTTTAATATTGTGAGTTCTAGTTATAATAACAGTTAATTCTCTTTATCTATTATTATGAAAATATATTATATTGGTTTAATATTTAAATGTCCTAAGGGACAAGAATCAGTATGGTGCCCCTTTAAATACTTAAGGGAAATTTCAAAGGTATCTGCTTATAGATTATGGAATGAAATTACTTTTGATGAGAGAGCAAAAATTATAAAATATCATAAAAAATGCTTGAATAATAATTTAAATACTTAATTGAGAATTAACTATTAATATAAATTATAAAATGGTTAACTAATAATTCTGTATAGGCTATTAAATGATATTTGAAAAATATAGAAGTAATATAATTGAATTATCTATATTCTGTTCAATAAATAATTATATTCTAATTTAATAAAATATTTACCTGATTTTTCAACAATTGAACCAAATTTCCAACCAATAATCATTACACTTATAATTTTAAAAATAGACTTATAAAATTAATAAAAGCTACAAACAAAGATGAATTACACAAAAAAATATCAACTATAAAAACTTAATATTAACAATTTAAACTCTTTGGCGGCGAAACCGCAAATGTGTTTAAATTTAAATTTCAATTTGTGCGAAGCACAAAAGCGCGTTGGGGAAAACTAAAACAATTTTCTATCATTCTTTCCAAACCTATCTCGATAAATTCAGTGTCAAATAGCACTAATAATATACACTTTTATTGTCAAATAGTAAATACTGTTCTAAAAGTAAAAATTATCAGAAAACAACTTAAATTATCAAAATTTAAACTTAACTCTAAAATAGCAGAATTGCTCTAGGTACTGATTTTTAGCAGCTTATTTATAACGGTCTCGGCATTTGAAACGTGCGGGTTTTCCGCCCAGCGTTCCAATCCGCCGTTGTAAAGTTTAAAGATAATTAAAAATGTCAAAAAACCACCAAAACCCCGC
>CAZBNS010000084.1:0-7241 GCA_964493475.1 uncultured Rhizobiaceae bacterium
GCTCGTTAACAAAATCTAGCCTGGTAATGACAGAGCTGGGGAACTCCGTGCTTTTATCAACAACTTTGTCTCAAAATCTAGCCTGGTAATGACAAGACTACGGAGGGAGGAGGAGGCTTCGCTCGTTAACAAAATCTAGCCTAGTAATGACAGGATTGGGATTATTTATTTTTTTGCTTTGGTATAACAAGGCTTGTATTACTTAATTTATGGATACGGTTGAATGTCTTCTAAGTGCCTAAAGACACTAAGAAAAATAACACTGCAATGACGTGCTGGAAGAGAAAATGTCTGAAGGACAAAGGGCTGTATTATAAAATATTTGTTAGCCTAAAATGTATAATTATTTAATTTAAAATTATTGTTGACAAGTTTTGAAAATAGAATATAATATGACAATTATAATGATAATAGAAAAAATATGGATTTAGAAGAACGCATAAAATCACCAGCTGAGAGTTTAAATGACCAAATTCTTAATTTTGAATTTTTGAAACCAATAGAAAAACCTCACGCTTTGATAAAGATGGCTCGTTATGTTCAACTTTTAGAATCAGAACAACAAGCTCAAGTTATGGGAAACATTGCTGGTATGGTTCAATTTTTAGACGAACAACAAGATCTAGCTATGGAAGGGATTGCTTGTCAGGTTCAATTTTTAGACATGGAACAACAAGCTCTAGCTATGAGAATAATTGCTGGTATGGTTCAATTTTTAAAACCAGAACAACAGGCTTGGGTTATGGGAAAGATTGCTGGTCAGGTTAAAAATTTAGAACCAGAACAACAATTTCAATCTATGATAGAGATTGCTGGTATGGTTCAATTTTTAAAACCAGAACAACAAGATAAAGCTATGGCAGTGATTGCTGCTAAGGTTCAACTTTTAGAACCAGAACAACAATTTCAATCTATGATAGAGATTGCCGCTCAGGTTCAACATTTAGACATAGAACAACAGGCTCGGGTTATGGGAGAGATTGCTGGTCATGCTGTATTGTTGCCATCAAAACGAACTATGGTAGGGATTGCTCGTCAGGTTCAATTTTTAGACACAGGACAACAAGCTGCAGCTATAGGAGAGATTGCTGCTAAGGTTCGACTTTTAAAACTAGAACAACAAGTTCCAACTATGGTAGAGATTGTTGCTCAGGTTGAATATTTAGAAGGACAACGGGATACGGCTAGGCAATTAATTGATCATTTTTCAGAAGATTTTGGAATAAAACGCCAAGTTGATTTATTATCTTTGGGAATAAAACGCCGAGTTGATTTATTATCACGGAGAGCAAATAGGGATACTAGTTTAGATAGAACATTTTCTAGGTGATACTAAATCACTAGCTAGACTAGTGATTTAAGAGTAGAATCTTTCCACTCCTTGAGAGCGAAGTTCGAAACCGAGCCGATGGCTGCCTGCACGTAATAGGCAGCCTGTTCTTTCGGCTAAGCTATGACAAAGTGAAATGTCCGAAGGACAAGGGCTACAGAACACTTGCTAAATATAAGCTGCAGAACACCTTACAAATAACCTTAAAATAATAATATTCACATAATAAATCCAACGCAAAGCATACTAAAAATTAACAATTACACAAATAAAAAATTACATTGTCTTTAATTTTATATGATGTATATTATTCTTGTGAAAAATACTCTTAAGTTATGAGAATAGACATTCAAGTCAATGGTGGTTCGGGATTATTATTTAATAATATTAAAAATCTTGATGAATTTTTGAAAATTGAATTAAATCAATTGAGGTGTGGAAGATGTTTTATAATTCCAACTTTTATTACTGATAGCGATGAAAATTTAAAAAATTTTGTTAATATTGTTGCGCAGCGTATAAAGTTTAATGAAAAAGAGTATAAAATTAATGGAAAAACTATAATTTTGCCGAAATTATTTGGAATTCATTTTGAGGGCCCTTTTATTACTAATAAGGGAACTCATCCTCAAAAGTATTTAAAGGATTTGAATGAGGAAAATTTGAATAATTTTGTTAAAATTCTTCAACCGTTAAAAGATTGTAATATTTATTTTACATTTGCCCTAGAATTATTGAAAAATATGGAACTTTTGCAAAAGTTAATGAATAGTTTTAAGAATATAACTATTTCTGTCGGACATACAAAAATAACTAAAAAAGAATTTGAAGAACTGCAAGAAAAGCTTGGTAAAAATAGAATTAGAATGTTAACGCACTTGCATAATGCAATGTTCGAAGGGCATTTTAGCAGCGATATTGACGGAATACCAAGCTATGTTTTGGGGGGAAAATATGACGGATATTTTGGAATGGTTGTTGATGGCCAGCACACTTCAAAAGGGGAATTATTGCCGACATTGTTAAATTGTTATGATAAAATATGTATAGTGTCTGATGGCGCCGCTTGTGCTTGTTGTAAGATTAATGAAAATAATAATTTGTTTGAAATGGGCGGAAGCATTGGCGTTGTTGAGGAGAAAATTGGAGAATTGCCTAGTTTTTTCTGGACTGACTTTTCAAAAAATAAAGATTTTCATGAAACGGATTTGAATAAAATTTATGATATGTATATAACGGGGCAGGGCGGGTATAAAACGCTGGCTGGCTCGGCTATAAATTTGCAGCAAAGCTACGAATTTTTGCAAAATTTAAATATTGAAGAAGAGGTTGAAAAATCAAAATTAAATTTAAAAACTAAAAAGTTTTTAGAGATGGGGCTAAAGAAAAATAATTTGGAAGAAAAAGATATTCGAAATTTTTTGAATAAGCATCTTGATAAAATGTTTGTTGAGAATCCAATCAATGCTTTAAATATTGATAAGGATATATATAGTTATGAATTTAGGAATAATAAATTGTATAAAAATGATATTATCTTTATTGATTTTAATGAAGATTTTGGAAATTTTTTAAAACAAGTTGATGGAGATCAAGCGGATTTAAAAAATAAATTGTTGGAATTTTTGAGTAAATTTGTTTGCAGTCATCATGTATTATAAATATTTGATTTCTTAAAATTTTTCTGTTAGAATACATAAATTATTTTATTATACGGGCATATAATCTTTTATAGACTTTTTAAATTTCCTTACTTATAATTAAATTACATCTAATACGAGAAGTATTAGATTACTCGTTAGAAATAATGAGGCAGAATAACGATCTGTTCGGTTAACGAAAGCCCTTTAGGGCGGGTGTCTGCAAGTATGTCCAATTCTTGTAGGTGTTTCGCCCAAGATAAAGCTTGTAGAGCCGCTCGTTGACCGGCATCGTTATCATTCCGCCCACTATTTCAGATGGGCTTTTTTAATTATTTATCAAGGAAACTGATGCTTTTTATAATAAAATTTCTTCTAGTGATATGGTATATGTTATTGTTCGTCTGTTTTATATTGTCTGTTGGCTATGTTTGCAAAGCAAATATTCAAAAAAGAAAATATATGAAAGGAGAGATAGGCGATTTGCCGCCTAACGATGATTTTGAATAATTGTAAATTCCCTTTCTGTTTCACCAATAATCTTAATTTCAATCTCCATAGCCACATTGTAAATAATATCTTCCGCTATCTCAGGCCATTCTATTATTGAAATTCCATTCTCAAAACAAGTTTCTATATCAAGCTCGTATAATTCATTTTTATTTTTTAGCCTATATAAATCAAAATGATAAACAGAAAAATCTTTTAGCTGATATTCTTTTACTATGTTGAATGTTGGACTTACGACTGTTGCATTGGGCTGATTATATTTTTGCAATAAAGCATTTATTAAACAGCTGGTAAAATAAGTTTTGCCGGCGCCCAAAGTTCCTTTTAATGTTATAACTTGGCCGATATTTAAGTTTTTAGCTATTTCTTGTGCTAATTTGTTTGTTTCTTCCAGTGTTTTAATTTGATATTTCATTAAATTTTGTGCTAAATAATTTTTATTTATTTTGATATTAGTATTTTGGATATATTTTTCAATAAAATTCAATTAATAACATCAAGAAAAACAGAACTATTTATTGATTTTTATTTTTCTTTTTGTAAGATTAGTTTTAAGATTAAAGGATTTTGTTATGTCTAAATATTTTGTAATTTTAGTTGCATTTTTGATACTTCAATCATGTACGGCCAATAGGGTTATTGAAGTAAAAAGCCCTTGTGTATCCGGAGAAGATGGACCTTGCGGACCAAGAAGAATAGTAAATACTTGGTTGGGATAATTTTATTCACTGTTATTAAAGTATGAAATGAAAAAATTATTTGTAGTAAATATATTCTTATTGTTGCTTGTATCGACTGTTTATGCTTTGAATTCTGAGAAAATTCAAGAGTATGTAAAATTATCATCGGTAATTGAAAATGTTAATATAAAAAGTAATGCTAGCGTTGCTGCTTCAGATAATAGTGCTATATTAAATAAAACGCAAAGGCAATCTAGTTTTAGAAGAAAGGACAATTATGAGTTGGCGTATAAATCGATTGTAGATTTAATAAAAAGAGATTATGTTGAAGATATAGATGATGAAAAATTTTTTGAATTATCAATAAAAGGTTTATTATCTAATTTAGATCCTCATTCCACATATCTTAACAAAAAAGAGTTTGATCAAATAAAATTAGAAACTGATGGAAAATTTAGTGGATTGGGAATTGTAGTGAGCACTGAAGATGGAATGATTAAAGTAATTTCGCCTATTGACGATACTCCTGCTTTTAAAGCTGGAATTAAAGCTGGAGATTATATTAGCAATATTAATGGCAAATCAACATTAAATATGGGGTTGGAAGAAGCTGTTAATATGATGAGGGGCAAGAATGAAAAAGACAGGGGAGAGGTTAAGCTCACTATATTAAGAAAAGGAGAGCGAGAACCATTGGAATTCAAAATAAAAAGAGATATTATTAAAACAGAGTCCGCTAAGGCGAGAAATGAAAATAATATAATATATTTGAGATTGTCTAATTTCACTAATGAGACATACAACAATATGATAAAAGAGTTTAATAGAATTGAGAATCAGATTGGTAAAGATAAAGTGAAAGGACTTGTGTTGGATTTAAGAAATAACCCGGGAGGTCTTTTGGATTCCTCAGTTTTAGTAGCAGATTCTTTTTTGGATAAAGGACAAAAAATTGTTAGTATCAAAGGCAAAAATGGAATTTTATTGCAAGAATATAAGGCGCAAAATGGCCAAAATTTAATTCCAAATCTGCCTATGGTTGTTTTAATAAATGAAGGCTCAGCATCAGCGTCTGAGATTGTTGCAGGTGCATTACAAGACAATAAAAGAGCGATTGTTTTAGGAACTCAGTCATTTGGAAAAGGTTCCGTTCAAAGTATCATTGACTCAGCAAACTTTGGTTTAAATAATTCTTCTGCTATTAAATTAACTATCGCAAGATATTATACTCCAAACGGAAAATCTATACAAGCCGAGGGTATAAAACCTGACATAGAGGTTAAATTAGCTAAATTAGAAGAGATTAATCTAAGCAAATGGAGCATGAAGGAAAACGACTTAAAAGGACATTTGGAAAATGAGCAAGATATTGTTGAAAAAGAAATACAGAAACAATTAAAAACTGAAAATGAATCCATGTATAATAAAGATTATCAACTTGCAAGAGCTATAGATTTATTATTAGGCATTGATTTTTATAATCAAAAAAAGTTAAATAATTAAATAAATCCCCTGCATAAATAATTTATTTTCAATGGATAAAAATATTTTGACAATAATTTTAAATAAGGAAATTGTTTATACAAAAGTTTTAATGAAAAAAGTTTTATTTTTTATTATTCTATTATTTAGTTTTTTGCAATATGCGTTTGCAAATACCTTTGACATTGTCGCAAGAGTCAATGATGAAGTAATAACGAAATATGATTTAAACAATCACTCAAAGTTATTCACGGAATATTTTGACGATAATAAATTCAACAATGACGAAATTTTAGATAGTTTAATAGAGGAAAAATTAAAATCAAACGCAATTAAAAATGAAAAAATAGTATTTGACGAAAAAGAGTTTGAATATTTTTTAGAGAATTTTAACAAAAAAAATAAAATAAAAAATCAGCATAATAAATATTTTGTCAATTTTTTAAAAAATAATTTTTTATGGAATAAGCTAATAGAAACAAAAATCGCACCAAATATAAATATTTCATCAAGTGAAGTAGATGACGCACTGGAATATTTAGTTGAAAAACCAATTAGAACTAGATATAACATCTCTCAAATAATAATCTATAAAAATTCACATTCCAGCACAAAAAACATTATAGAGAAACTCTACTCCGAAATAACAGGAAAAAATAATTTTGAAGACATAGCGGGCAAATTTTCCCAAAACAATAAGGAAAATAAAGGTTATATCGGCTGGATAGACGAAAAAGATATAAATCCCGAAATTTATTTGGCAATAAAAAATCTACAAGTTAATGAAATTACTAAACCACTATATTTTGGAGATGACTCTTCCGGCTATTACATAATCGTCAAATTAAATGATAAAAAGCGAGAAAAAATTGCTAAAAATGAAGATGTGCTAAGAGTTAAATATATATTATACAACCAAAAATTAAGCCTAGAAATAAAAAAATACTTAGACAATTTATATGATAATAGTTTTATAGAAAAGTACTAATTGCACACAATTCTATTTATAATTTCACCGCTAATTTTTTTTAATAACACTTTCCAACAGATTTTCCACTCTCTCAACCATACACTCGCAGGTCCTATGTCCTTCATGTGTTCTTTCTATATATCTTAATAATCTTCTTAGTGTTCTTGTATCTCGTTTTGCATTAAAATTATTATTTACTATATATTGGAAAGCTTTTCTTTCTAATTGAAATAGTTTTTCTTCTAATAATTGTCTTTCTATTTCTTTTATTTCGTCATTTAAATTATTAGAAAAATTATTTAAGTTTTTTTGTTTTACAATGTCTATTTTCTCATTTAAAGTATTGTTAAGATTTTTTAATTTATCAGTAATCATATTTTACCTTTTTTATTATTAATAAATTTTAATAAAAATCGCACTTAAAAAAGTGCGGAGGTTAAGAAAACTGACAGGATCAGCCCTTACGGCCTTTTAACTCATACAAGTATGAATTATTATAATCGTAAGCCTCCGCTATATCGTTAGATATAACGAAAGCCTGCGAACCATCTTTAAATCCTGTTTTGGTTTCTTAAGCCATCACTTTGCCCGTAGGCAATTAAATTGTTAATTATTTGGTTTTATTTGTC
>CAZBNS010000085.1:0-6703 GCA_964493475.1 uncultured Rhizobiaceae bacterium
AAAGGAAAGTAGTTATATGGAATTACTATGGATTACGCAGGTCAAGATTTTGTAAACTCATTTCATTCGTTAACAAAATCTAGCCTGGTAATGACAGGGCTGGGGGGGGGAACTCCGTGCTTTTGTCAACAACTTTGTCTCAAAATCTAGCCTGGTAATGACAGGACTATGACAGAATTGAGAGTTATTGAGTTGTTAGATGGTAAGTCTAGTCTGGTAATGACAAGACTGCGGAGGGCTTCGTTTATTAACAAAATATAGCTTAGTAATGACAGACTTGAGTTTTAACTACGAAATGACTTACTGTAATAACTATTTCTCTTTGTCTACCATTTCTTCTATTTTATCCAATATCCTATTAATTCTCGGACTATAACTTAATATTGGCTCGGCAAACATTTCTTGTGGTTTTAATTCCAAAGATTTTGCGATTTTTTCTAACATTTCAGCAGATGGAAATCTTTTTCCTGTTTCTATTAATCCTATATAATTTACAGATGTTTCGCAGAGCTCAGCTAGCTGCATTTGCGTGAGTTTTTTTTGATTTCTCGCCAATTTCATATTATTTGCTAAATATTTTTGAAATCTGTTCATGTTTGCTATCTGTTTTTATATTTATATGCTATTGGCAAATAAAAACTTGACAATAAACCTTAAGTGTTTTTATACTTACTTTAAGTGTGTATTATAAAAATTATGTTTTATTTAAAAATTTTTCTTTCGTCTTTGATATTCTGGGGAGTGCTATTTGTATTCTGTGGATTTTATGAATGGTTTGATAAAAAAGGAGGGAGTGATGAGAAAAAATAAGTTTCTTATTTTGGATTTGGAATTTATTCTAATTCCTTTTTAACAAATTCAATTAATTTAGTTATGAATTTATTATTTTTGTCTTCTGGAATATAAATGGTGTCTGGTTTTATAAAGAGTTTAAAAGGTTCTATTTCAAATGCCTTGGCAATTCTTTCTAGCAAGTCTTCTCTTGGAAATCTTTTGCAGGTTTCTATCATGGCTATATAGTTAGTAGAAGTATTGCATAAATCAGCCAAGTCAGATTGGGTCATATTTTTTTCTTTTCTGTACTTTTTTATATTAAATGCAAGATATTCTCTTAATTTACTCATAGCTATAAATTTTATTCATTTATATGCTAGCTGTAAATTTTTTGATTGACAATTTACGAAAAGATAACTAATTTGTGAATGTTTATCATTTAGCATATTTTTTAGTTTATTAATTAGGATTTTAATATGGTGAAGAAAAATATAGTTTTAACTTATGGAACTTTTGATTTGTTGCATTTTGGACATGTAAATTTATTGAGGCGGGCGAGGGGGCTTGGAGATTATTTGATTGTTGGTTTGTCTTCTGATGAGTTTAATATTGTAAAGGGTAAGAAGGCCTTTTTTGATTTTGAAAATAGGAAAAGAATTTTGGAAAGTATTAAATATGTGGATGAGGTGATTGTAGAAAGTTGTTGGGAGCAGAAAATTGAAGATGTTAAGAAGTATGGAGTTGATACTTTTGTTATTGGCGATGATTGGCTTGGTAAGTTTGATTTTTTGAAGGACTATTGTGAAGTGGTGTATTTGCCTAGGACAGAGGGTATTTCAACTACTATTATTAAAAGTAGGTTGGGAAATGGTGGACTTTAAAGTTGAGAGATATCTTTATGGTGTGGTTGTTTTTTATGTTTGTGGGTTTTTGCTAGTTTCCCTTTGTCCTTTTGGTGTATTTTTTATTGTTGCAAGTTGTTCTGTAGCTCCCCTTTGTCCTTCGGACATTTCCCCTCAAGAGGGGAAAGATTGTTCTGGATTGTTGCACTATTTTTTCTTAACCACCGCTCGTAATCTTTCCCCTCTTGAGGGGAAATGTCCGAAGGACAAAGGGGAGCTACTTATAAGTATGTTAAATAAAAATTGTGTAAATTATTAATAAATAAAGTGTTTTTTATGAAAAGAAGTATTGTTAATTTATTGTGTTTGTTTGTTCCGTCCAGAAATGCTAGGTATAAGATTAGGAAAAAACTGGTTAGAAAGAGTAGGATTGATAAATTGGAAGCTGCTGTGAATATGCTATATTTTATTTTGGAAAATTGTGTGGGAGCGTCTAATATGCCAAAAGCTGTAGGAGATTTGAGAATAACTCAAGAAAAAAGTGTTAATCTCCTTAAGTTTTTTGATGATTTGTGTGCGAAATATGATTTGAAGTATTGGCTGGATTTTGGAACTTTGCTTGGTGCGGTTAGACATAAGGGTTTTATACCTTGGGATGATGATTTGGATGTTGGCATGATGAGATCTGACTATGAAAAGTTATTTGATGTTTTGGAAAGTGAATTGAAGGAAACTGAATATTCATTTTTAATAATGAAAGAAAAGCCTAGAAAGATATTGCTGAAAATAATTTCTAAAGATGGATTGGCTCAATTAGATATTTTTCCTTATGATTTTTATTATAAAAATATTGAAAATGAGTTTGATAGAAAGCTCTTTTATAAAGATTTGAATAAGGGATATGATAAATATTTGAGCAGTTTTGGCTATGGAATAGTGAATGGAAAAATTAATTATTCAAGTGCTGATGCTGAAGATATTGTAAAAAAATATATTTTAGAAGGAAAAGAAGTTATATTTAAAAATAAGCCTAGTGTATTTTTTGGAATTGAATTTTATCATGCTTGGAATAATAAGTTTTTTGATTTCGATGATATGTTTCCATTAAAAAAGCTTGAATTTGATGGCATTGAATTTTCTGTTCCAAATGATTTTGATAAACATTTGAGGCTAATATATGGGGATTATATGAAAATTCCTAGAGAAACGCATGTGCATAAAAAGTTGGCGAAAATGTAATTTGGTTAGTTTATTCCAAGAATATCTCAATGCTTTGCATCGGGGGTATTTTTTTTAAAATACTTTAATTTTATCTAAAGTGCATAACAAACAATAACTAATAAATTAGTTGTAAAATTAAAAAAGTGTTTTATATATAGAATGTAGTAATTAATTGCCATGAATTCTAGTATGAATATCGTTAACATTAGAGATAAGGTTTTATTTTTTTTAACAAAAATAAAAAATGAAATATTAATTTTATCAGAGGGCAAGGCAAATTTTAATCGTATGTTGTATTTGTGGGGATTGACTCCAGCTGTGATTATAACATTCCTATTGCAAAGACGAATAGATTCAATTAAAAACATAGCTCTAATTCTTATTATATATTTTGCTATATCATTATATTTTTTATGGCATCTTTTTGTTATAAGAAAAACATTAAAAATTCAACCAGAATATAAAAAAGTAAAAATTAGCAATAAAGAATTATTTAAAGGTAAGACAAAAGAAGAAATTGAGGCTATAAAAAAAGAAAAAAGAAAAAGCAGGCTTAGAAAATTAATTTTGTTAGAAGGTTGGGAATCCACACCTGCATATATTATGATTGCTTGTTTTGATACATATGTTGCCTTGACTCAAATACAGGGCATGTTTAGTGTTTTTAAAGGTTAGTTTATGGATGAAAATTCAATGCAAAATGAAACAACTGTTAAGGGGCCAGAGAATATAATTGATGACATGGCGGAAGAAAAATCTAATGCGAATACAGACTTAAACCTTAAAAATGATGAAGAGCAAAAACAACCGCATTCTGCAAATGTAATGGCTGCAAAACACGAAACAGAACAAAAACCTCAGCCTCAACAGAAACCAGTCCAGCAAAAACCAGCTCAAGAGGCTCAAATTCAACAAAAGCCAACTCAGCAAAACCCACAAAACAAAATTACAAGCGAAGCTGATTTAGAAAATATATTATTGTCTAAAAAAATTATTACACGAGACCAGTTAGATGTAGCATTAAAAGAAAAAAAAGATAGGAATAGCAAAGAAAGTATTGGAAATATACTTATTTCAATGGGTCTTTTAACAGATTCAATGCTGGGTGAGGTTTTAAGCTCTCAATCTGGAAGTGAAAATTTTGACTTAAAAGCTTCTATTATAGATCAAAGGTTAGTTCATAAAGTTCCAAAGGGATTTGCTATACAAAACAAAGTCATTCCTGTATCATTTTCTAAAACAGCCATAACCGTAGCAATATCGGATCTTTATGATATTATTACTTTAGATCAGATTAAAAGATTTTTTCCACCGCAATTTAGAATAGTTCCGGTATATGCAACCGAAACTGATATATTAAAGGCGATAGACCAATATTATGACTATGAAATGTCTATTGACGGTATTTTAAAAGAAATTGAAAGCGGAAATATAAAATATAATGAAGAAGAAAGCATGCAGGGAAATTACAAAAGCCCTATGGTGCGACTTGTTGACGCTTTATTAACAGACGCCGTTAGAATTGGCGCATCCGACTTACACTTTGAGCCAGAAGATTTCTTTTTAAGACTGAGATATAGAATTAACGGTAAGATGGAACAAATTAGAACTTTCCACAATAAATATTGGGCTTCAATTGCTGTTAGAATTAAAATTATGTCCGGTATGAATATTGCCGAAACAAGAAAACCGCAGGATGGAAGAATTCAAAGCAGAATACTTGGAAGAAATATTGACTTCAGGGTATCGTGCCATCCAACTGTTGCCGGCGAAAACATCGTAATGAGAATTTTGGACGAAAAACAATCAATTCTGTCTTTAAAAGCATTAGGATTTACAGACGACAATATAAATTTAGTAAAAAAATGCATCAAAAAACCAGATGGCGTTGTTGTTTTAACAGGTCCTACAGGTTGCGGTAAAACAACAACTTTGTATACTTTGCTAAATATGATAAACAGCATGGAATACAATATAATGACATTAGAAAACCCAGTTGAGTATCGTCTTCCATTAATTAGGCAAGCAAATATCAACCCAGAAATTGGTATGACATTCGCCGAAGGTATAAGAACACTTTTAAGACAAGATCCAGACGTAATTCTAGTGGGTGAGGTTAGAGACGAAGAAACAGCCGTTGCCGCAGTTCAAGCAGCTATGACTGGACACCAAGTTTATACATCTCTACATACCAATGACGCATTTTCTGCCATACCACGACTTATGCAAATCGGCGTAAAACCTTATCTATTATCAGGTTCATTAACTTGTATTGTCGCTCAAAGGCTTACTAGAACAATATGTCCTTATTGCAAAGAAGAATATGAAATAACGCAAGAAGAAAAAGAAATTATGTCTAGAGTTATTGGCGAAGAGGAAATGAAAGATGTCAAGACTTTATGGAGAGGCAAAGGCTGCGATAAATGCAGAGGCAAAGGATATGGACTAAGAACAGCCGTTATTGAAGTTTTAGATGTTGATAAAGAAATAGACGATATGATTGTTAGAGAGGCTAGAAAAAAAGAAATTTTGGCATACTTGACAAAGAAAAGCTTCATAACAATGCAAATGGACGGAGTTAGAAAAGTAATTAAAGGAATTACAACATTAGAGGAATTAATTAGATCCGTAGATATGACTGCATTTATGAATGTGTAAATGAATTATAGGGTTCTTGTTGTAGATTGGCTGAATTTAAGAATTTATAAAGTTTTTTTGAGTTATTTAATGTAAGTTTAATTTGCTTTATAGTTCTTGTTTATGGTTTCTTTTTTATCAATGGGTCTTTTAGCTCCCCTTTGTCAAGTCCATTGACAAAGCGGAGCCATTTTTTATTATTAATCTTTCTTTACAACACTTTCCAGTAAGTTCTCTACTCTTTCAACCATACATTCGCAAGTCCTATGTCCTTCGTGTGTTCTTTCTATATATCTTAATAATCTTCTTAATGTTCTTATATCTTTTTTTATATTGAAGTTATTGTTTGTGATGTATTGAAAAGCTTTTCTTTCTAATTGAAATAGTTTTTCTTCTAATAATTGCCTTTCTATTTCTTTTATTTCGTCATTTAAATTATTAGAGAAATTATTTAGATTTTTTTGTTTAATATTATCTATTTTTTCATTTAAAGTATTGTTAAGATCTTTTAATTTATCAGTAATCATATTTTACCTCTTTTTTAATTAATAAAAATCGCACTTGAAAAAGTGCGGAGGTTAAACTAACTGACTCGATCAGCTCTTACAGCCTTTTAACTCATATGAGTATGAATTATTATAACCGCAAGCCTCCGCTATATCTATAAGAATAGATATAACAAAAGCCTGCAGACTAAATTAAATCGAGTTTCGGTAGTTTACACCGTCAACTTTGCCCGTAGGCAATTAAATTGTTAATTATTTGGTTTTATTTGTCAAATGTTTATTTATTAATTTTGATTATGTGCTTTAAAATATAAATAGCTCCCCTTTGTAAACTCCGTTGACATTTCCCCTCAAGAGGGGAAAGATTGTCCTTGATTGTTAAACTACTTTTTCTTCAGCACTGCTCGTAATCTTTCCCCTCTTGAGGGGAAATGTCCGAAGGACAAAGGGGAGCTACTTTTAAGTTTTTATTAGCCTTACTTTATTAATTTTTGTATTTTTTATTTATTTTTTATTAATCTTTTTTTATAACACTCTCTAATAGATTTTCCACTCTCTCAACCATACATTCGCAAGTCCTATGTCCTTCGTGTGTTCTTTCTATATATCTTAATAATCTTCTTAATGTTCTTATATCTTTTTTTATATTGAAGTTATTGTTTGTGATGTATTGAAAAGCTTTTCTTTCTAATTGAAATAGTTTTTCTTCTAATAATTGCCTTT
>CAZBNS010000086.1:0-6656 GCA_964493475.1 uncultured Rhizobiaceae bacterium
CCGCAGGAACAGTAAATGTAAGTGGAGATTGTTTAGAAGGATATACTGGAGCACCGAAAAGGAATTGCTCATTAAGTGGAATATGGGATGGAATAATTAGCGGTGCTTGTGTTCCGATAAGTGGGTGTGATAATGCTCTACTTAATACAAATAATGAAGTTCCTTATGCAATATTTACAATAACAACAGGAACAACAGAAATAGGCCAAGAACAAGAAGCAACAACTTGCGAAACTGGTTATGAAATGGCAGGAAGTGTTTATGCCGTATGCCAGAGTGATGGAACATGGCAGTATGGGAATAGTAATCCTTTGGTGGATGTGGCGGATAGTTGCTTACTAGTTGATGGGTGTAATAGCGGATATGCAAGTGATATTGATCTTAATGTTTTGGGTGTATTCGAAGATGGAGTATATGGTATAGGTCTATGTGAATCAAACGGTGTCTTTGTAATGCTAATATGCAATAATGGAGAGTGGGAATTTGCTCCCAACCATTCATGTTCTCTAACTTGTAACTTCGGTGGAAATATCAGTGTTAATATTTTTATGGGCGGACATGGAGAAACTTCTATAGGTGAATGTATAGCAGACAGCTCGTCTGTAGAAGTAATATGCAATAGCGGAGAGTGGGAATTTGCTCCTGGCTATTCGTGTCCTGCATATTGCGATGTCGGATTGGCAGAAAATATTGATGTTTATTTTTATGAATTAGTCGCAGATGGAGAAAATAGTGATGGTATCTGTCGATCGAACGGAAGGTTAGTAACTGCAATATGCAATAATGGGGAGTGGGAATTTGCTCCCAACCATTCATGTTCTCTAACTTGTAATGGCCTTGGACTTGTTAATGTGTTTTCTATAGCCGGACATGGAGAAACTGCTATGGGTGAATGTGCATCAGACGGCTCGCCTGTAGAATTAATATGCAATAATGGACAGTTTGAATTTCTTCCTGGTTATTCATGTCCTTGTTATTCATGTCTTTGAGTCCGCAGTGGGAGAAATGCAGATAATATTGGTGTTCATCTTTTGAATTCACGCCAGCAGATGAAACGTCAATACTAGCACAATGTTTTGGTGGTAATTGGCACATTATTGAGCCATATTCCTGTGAACCACTATAGTAGTTTTATTAACTATAAAATTGCTGATTCATAATTTTTTCATCAATGCTTTCAAATTTATTGAAAAGAACATTGATTTTTTTATTAAAATCAACCATAATTTCAACAGCAGAAGTATTTTTAAACTCAACAAAATCAGCCGTGGCACTAACAGCTCTCATTTTTGGCTCAATGATTTCAAAGTTAATCTTTGTAGTGTTCCTCACAATAGCTCCCTTCCATAATCGTGGTTTAAATGGACTTATTGGAGTAATAGAAAGAGAATTACTATCAAGCGGTAAAATTGGACCATTTAAGGACAAGTTATAAGCGGTAGAACCAGCAGGCGTAGCAACTATTACACCATCAGCTATCAGCTCATTTAATTTGTCATTATCGTTTATCTTGATTTTGATATGGCTAGCATTGTGAGTACTTCGCAATAGTGCAACTTCATTAATTGCATAAACGATTTTCTGTTCACCTTTTGTATTTTTAACTATAGCTTTTAATGGATTAATCACATATCTTTGCGAATTTTCAATTAAATCAAATATATTCATTTCAAAAATATATTTAGAGTTATTCATTAAAAATCCTTGCGTTCCGCAGTTGACACCATAAAAATCAATGTTGTAATTTAAAAACTTATGTAAAGTTCTAAGCATGAAACCATCACCGCCTAAAACAAACAAAAAATCAATCTTGTTTTTTTTCAGATCTTGAATAGCTTCTATTTTTTTAAAAGATTTGCTTAGCAAAAATTCTTCTTCCTCAGAGCATTCTTTGACTTTGCTTGCAACGAAACCTATATTTTTATATTTCATGCGAATATATCTCCTGATTTAATATATAAAGTTTTGTCTTTTGTCTCTAAAATTAAAGTGCCGTCTTTGTCTAAATCTTTAAAAATTCCCTCTTCTTCATTTACTTTAATTTTTTGGCCTAATCTATAACAATTTTTTAGCCATCTTTCTCTTATTGTAGGAAAGCCATATTTCTTCCACTCATCAAATAAATAGCTAAAATTATTTAGAAATTCAGTTAAAAGAGGATATCTTTCAACAAAAATCTTTTCAGCCTCAAGAGATGTTGGATTAAAAATTGTATTAATTGGGTATGATTTTATATTTACGCCAATTCCTATAACTAGACTTTTTAATAAAATATCAAATTCCAATAGTATGCCACAGCATTTTTTTTCATTAATCAAAATATCATTCGGCCATTTCAATAAAATCGAATTATTTTTATCAAATTTTTTAATAGCCTCCCTCATAGCCAAGCCAGATAAAAACGAAAGTTGACTATAATTTAACCTATTATCATTAATGCTTAAAATAATAGAAAAATATAAATTTCCATTATTTTCACTATTCCATATTCTACTTGATTTTCCCTTTCCATTTGATTGCGATTGCGCTATAATTATGGTATTTATAGGAAAATTTTTTATAGCATTCATGGTGGAATCCACGCAATCAAACTCAATTATATTATAATTTAAAAACCGAGTTTGATTGATAATTTTATTCATATTTTTAATAAAAAATTATAATTATTATGCTACAGTGAGTATATTGGAGGTTCGTTTATTATCGCACTAAAGATTGTCTGGTATTACCTTTATCACTAGAAGATTTATGGCTTTTTTGTCCAGCAACTCTTTGCTGTCTCTTGTTTTCTTCCGTTTTTACTCTTTCTGCTTCTTGTTGTGCTAAAGCTTTTTCTACATCTGCAATAGCTGTTCTAACTTTTTCTACACGAGCATTCAAATTCTCATGAGTCTCATGCGCAGCATCAGACAATTTTGTTGTAGGAGATGGTATTTCATCCAAAGGTACAAGACCAAACGTTTCATCACTTATCCATTTTTTTAACTCTTTTAAAACAGGTCTTGGAGCATTACCAGTAGCTATAATCAAAATTCCTAACACTGGACAAAACGGCAAAAGAGCGACACCTAATGCTGTTGAAGCAACTCCAACATATGTTGTAGTAGCCAATTCGTTCGCCGCTCTATCACCCGACCAGCCAACTTTTTTCTCATCTCTTTCATCTTCACTATAAAATCCAAAATAGTTCCCTGCTGCACACCACTCAATCCAATTTCTATGTCCATATTCACTAATCTTTGCCAAAGCTTCTTTTGCTTTTTTGCCGTCTTCGCCTTTTGATTCTAGTTTATTTATAACCCAATTTTTAAATCTACTAAAAACAGATGTTTCTTCTGTTTTTTCCTTTGCCTTTGGTTCTGCCCCAGTTCTTGTTGATTCTTCCATAAAATATAGTTAATTTATAATCTGCTATGGATTATACAATATATATATTTATTTTACAATCAAAAAGTAATTTAAGCCTCCAAAATTCAATAATCTTTTTTTCTTGAAAATTAAAACTTTGCCTATAAAATTGGGTTAAATTGTTTAAAGTTAGCAATAAAAAATATTTTTATATGGAAAGAAGAAGAGTAGTTATTACTGGAATGGGTTTAGTTTCCCCCTTAGGAAATAATGTAAAGAATAGCTGGGATGGGATTATCAATTCAAAAAGTGGTATTAGAAAAATTCAAAGTTTTAACATTGAAGGATTACCTGACAGCATAAGTAAAATAGCTGGTGAGGTTAAAATTGGTGAAGGGGAAAATGAATTTAATCCAGATTTATTTGTAGAAAAAAAAGAACAAAGAAAAATGGGAAAATTTATATTGTTAGCTATGGGTGCTGCCGAAGAAGCGTTGGTAGACGCTAATTGGAAACCTACAAATGAAGGAGACTTAAAAAGAACCGGCGTTTTTATGGGTTCTGGTATCGGTGGATTGGATTACATCCAAAATACATGCGAGACATTATTTTCTAGGGGCATTAACAAAATCACTCCGTTTTTTGTTCCTGCAAGTTTAATAAATTTAATTAGCGGACATGTTTCTATAAAATACGGTTTTACTGGACCTAATCAAGCAATGGTAACCGCATGTGCGTCTGGTAGCCACGCTATCGGGGAAAGTGGATTGCTTATATCTAGAGGCGATGCAGATGTTATGATATGCGGCGGTTCCGAATCTACAATTTGCGAACTCGGCGTAGGAGGATTCTCAGCCATGCACGCTCTTTCAACATCTTTTACAGAAACACCAGAGCAAGCGTCTAGGCCGTGGAGCAAAGGAAGAGATGGATTCGTAATAGCAGAAGGTGCTGGCGTTTTAGTACTTGAAGAATACGAGCACGCAAAAAAAAGAGGTGCAAAAGTTTATGCGGAATTAGTTGGCTTTGGATCAAGCGGCGACGCTTACAATATAGTTTTGCCAGAACCAGAAGGCAGAGGTCAAATTCAAGCTATGGAAATGGCCTTGAAGAGTGCAAATATAACTACTGACAAAATTGATTACATTAATGCGCACGGAACATCTACTCCAAAAGGCGATATTTTTGAGTTTAACTCAGTAAAAAAAGTATTTGCCAATAATTTAAGCAAATTATCAATGTCTTCAACAAAGTCAGCAACAGGACACACTTTAGGTGCAGCTGGCGCTATTGAGGCAATATTTTCAATACTGACTTTAAAGAATAATATTTTACCGCCAACATTAAACTTAACAGATATTGATGAAGAGTGCCAAGGCATTGATTTAGTTCCTTTAAAAGCAAAAGAAAAAGATACTCAATATATATTGTCAAACTCATTTGGATTTGGCGGAACTAACGCAAGTTTAATATTCAAAAAAATATAATTTGACATTAAATTACAAATAAGATTTTATTGAATATGAAGATTATTAATAACGATTGGTAGAAAATGAAAAAAATTTTGTTTTGTTTGTTGGGATTGATGCTAGTATTTGGCAATGTTGAAGCTAGAGCCAGTGATATTGCTATTGTAAATTTAGAAGAAATTGTAAATAATTCAACAGCAATGGTTAAAGCTAAGAAAAAGCTGGAAACAAAAAAAACTGACATAGAAAAAAAATTGAAAGCAGAAGAAAAGAGCTTGTCTGATGAGAAAAATTCTTTAGAAGGGCAGATAAAAATACTGTCCCAAGATGTAGCTCAAGAAAAAATAATGGCTTTCCAAGAAAAAGTTATTGCATTTCAAAACAAAGTAAAAAATAACGAAAGCGAACTGCAAAAAAACTTCATGGATATTTATGTGGAAATAACAAATAATATAAAAGACGTTATTGTTGAGATGAGGAATGAAAAGGGCAGCAAATATGATTTCGATGTTGTATTGCCAAAAGCTTCTACTCTTTACAATAGCCAGAGTATAGACATTTCTGCGGAAGTTCTAGCTAGATTAAACAAAAGATTAAAAGAAATAAAATAATTAGCTTAAATCAAGAAGTTTAAAAAACTTTTTTAATATTTTTATTATTTAGTTGAAGCATAAAAAACAATTACAATAACAACTTATGTATGATGCATATTTTGTTGGCTAAAGCATACTAGTTTGGTTATTAGTTCACAAAAAACAAGGTTTAAATAGAGAATTTAGCTAAAGAATTATTATAACAAAATTATCTATTGACAGTCTCTAAGAAATAATATATCATATCTTTAATAATTTTTATAAAAACAAAAAAGGTAATAAATATATGGAATACTCATCTTTAACAGAAGCAAGTGTTTTAACGCCAACTTCTTCAACAGCAAGCTCCTCGGCAACAACTTCAACAACAAGCCTAAGTGAAAAAGAAAGAATATTAGCAGATATAGGTAGTAGAGCACAATTTTTGCAAAATGTAGCGAGATTATTTAGTTCAGGAGGAGTGCCTAATCCTAATGCTTTTAGAGATTTTGATCAAAATTATCCGCAAATAACAAGGACATTAAGTTTAACTTATTTAACGTTATTTAAGACTTTGTCAAATACGAGTTTAACGACGCAAGTTCAACAATGTATTGAATATTATGAGGCAGTAAATGAGGCAGAAAAAAGAGGACTTTCAACAGAAAAAATTCAAATACCAGAAATGCTTTTACCAGAAGATGTTGTTGATTTAGTAAAAAATCCACAAAGTTTTATAAAAGCCTTAGGAATTGGTGATATTTTAGATATAATAAGACAAGAAGAATTCAGATTATCAATAAGAGATGGAACTTTTGAACCTACGGAAAATCTTAAAACTCTTTTAAAGATTGGAAAAAATATAGGATCTAAAGAATTAACTACATTGGATTTACCAGAAATTGTTACAGTAGTAAATTGCTCTGAATGTACTGGTTTAACTGAATTAACTGTACCAAATGCTACAGCAGTAGTTTGCGATAGATGTACTGGTTTAACTGAATTAACTGTACCAAATGCTATAACAGTATTTTGCGATGGATGTACTGGTTTAACTGAATTAACTGCACCAAATGCTACAGAAGTATATTGCTCTGGATGTACCAGTTTAACTGAATTAACTGCACCAAATGCTACAAGAGTAAATTGCTCTGGATGTACCAGTTTAACTGAATTAACTGTACCAAATGCTATAACAGTATTTTGCTCTGAATGTACTGGTTTAACTGAATTAACTGCACCAAATGCTACAAAAGTAGTTTGCGAT
>CAZBNS010000087.1:0-6538 GCA_964493475.1 uncultured Rhizobiaceae bacterium
GACTTTTAACCCCTCACCCCTAACCCCTCTCAGTCGACAAGTCGACACCCTCCCTTCTAAGGCTCGCACAGCTCGCCAAGAAGAAGATTTGCCGCAAGGGGCGAGGAAGGGATAAAGTTAAATTTGCCGGAAACTGTGCGTGTAAACCTCTTTGTTGAGCAGAATGCGTGCGGTCTTAATTACTTCGACCTGTTTTGGGTCGGTTTTATCATAGGAGATTTCTTCGAGTTCGGAGAAATCTCTTATCATATCTGATAAGTTGAGATAAAGTTTATCTAATTCAGTTTGAGCTTCACATTTTTCAAGTATTTTTAAAGTGTTAATTAAATCTGTATCAAAAGAATCGATAATTGCGCTGTCAAGCCCCGCCCCAAAAGCCAGAACCGCAAAGACTCGGTTAATAAGCGGACGAAGCTCTTTTGGAGAACCATTAGAAATGTTCGAAAGCCCGATTGTTGTTTTGACCTCAGGCTCAAAACTTTGTTTTATCATTTGGATAGTGTTTAGCGCTTCTTGTGCTTGTGATTGGTCGACGCTTATTGGTAAAATTAAAGGGTCGAAGAATATCTTTTCGTTTTTAATCCCTTTTTCTTGTGTTTTCTCGATAATCTCAAATGCTAGTTCAAGCCTTGAATCGGCGGATTTTGGAATTCCGAGTTCTTTATTCATCGTGAGAGCAATTAGGTTTGAACCAAAAGCCGCCGCTAAACCAGTCATTTTTTCCAGTCTGGCATCATCTGCCGAAGTGCTGTTTAAAATGCAATTTGCGGGGCTTTTTGAGACTTCAAGCCCTTTTTTCATTTCGTTTGAATTTGTTGTGTCAAAAGAGATTTTAAGAGAAGTGTTTTTTTCGACCAAATCACAAAGCCAAGGCAAAACGCCTTCCAGGTCAGCTTTTGCAGGCCCGACGTTTAAGTCTATGTAATCCATGTGTGATTGACGTTTTATCAAATCTAAGGCGAAGCCTTCATCACATTTTTCAAGGGCATCTCTTACTGTTTTTGAAATTATATGTATGTTTTCACCGATTAAAAGCATTTTTCTCCTTTTTATTTATTATACACAAAAAAGAGTTCTTTATTTCAAGTGATTAAATTTACATATGTTCTTTGTAGCACATATAGCTTGAAATTGCTGATACAAGTGCACTTAAACCTACCAGCGAGTAAACAATTCTGGACAAAGTTGTCATTTCGCCAAATATAGCGGCTACCAAATCGAAATTGAACAAGCCTACCAAGCCCCAGTTTAGAGCCCCTACTAAAACTAAAACGTATGAACCGTATTTTAAATAATTATACATAATATTTCTCCTTTCGTTTGATTTTAAATCATAAATTAAATTATTAACTACCTTTTAGTTTATGCTAAAAGGGTAATGAGATTAAGCAAATTAACTTTTTATGGTAAAATTATTAATAAGCTTTCGGGCTACGGTTTGAACTTTTTTACTACGAATATTTTAGGTAGCGAGAGATTTTATATCCTCACTACGATATACGTACCTCGCGACGATGGTTTAAAACCCCCGTTCGGGCTACGGCTAATGGAGAGGTGTCCGAGTGGCCGATGGTGCAATCTTGGAAAGATTGTGTGGGAGCAATTCCACCAGGGGTTCGAATCCCCTCCTCTCCTAATGTAAAAGCCTCCAGTTTATCTGGAGGCTTTTACATTATTCAGGGATTAGAAGCCCTACAAGGCAAAGCCTTGTCAGAGGGGTTCGAATAGCTACGACAAACAAGCACAAGCGGTTACACTCACACAGTGCAAATGAGACAAGTATAAAAGTCGAATAATTACAAACACACTGCATCTTTCGGCGGTTTTTGCATTTGGAGATGCACCTGCACTAATTACCGGTTATCTGCATTAATTATCCTACTACTTGCACTACTTTTACGTCACCCTGAACTTGTTTCAGGGTCTCATTGGCATTATGTTTAGCTTTCAGTCCAATGCAAAATAGTGCAAGGGTTTGCAATTTTAAATTCTCTCGCAAAACAAGATGTGTCGGGATGTCTCTGAGATTGAGATTTTAATTATACAACTTGAATTATTCTATAAAAATTGTTATAATAATAAAAAAGGAATTACGCCATTGAAAACAATATCTTGTTAAGAAAAAGCATATTATAGCTACATACATAATTTAGCTTGAACTTTTATATGCTTTTTTGAAAAAAGTTATCCTTTAGGATTTACTTTGTTGCGTGTTTTTATTTAACAGGAGATTCAAAATGGCATTAATAAAAGTATCAGATTTAACTTTTTCTTATTTTGGAAGTAATGAAAAAATTTTTGAAAATGTTTCTTTCCAAATCGATACCGATTGGAAACTTGGTTTTATCGGGAGAAATGGTCGTGGAAAAACAACTTTTTTAAACCTCTTATTAGGAAAATTCGAATATGAAGGCAAAATTATTTCCCCCGTGGAGTTTAAATATTTTCCGCAAACAATTGAAAATAAAACTTTAGAATCCATTAATTTAGCTTATACATTAAATCCTTATTTGGAGCTTTGGCAGTTGGAAAAAGAACTATCTTTGCTTGATTTGTCAAAAGAGATTCTTTACAGGCAATTTAATACTTTATCCAATGGTGAACAGACGAAATTTTTGCTTGCTATGCTTTTTACAAATGATAACCACGAGTTTTTATTGATAGATGAACCAACAAATCATTTAGATGAAAATGCAAGAAAAATAGTAGCAAATTATCTTAATTCAAAAAAAGGATTTATACTTGTATCGCACGACAGAATGCTTTTGGATAATTGTGTTGACCATATTTTATCAATTAACAGAGCAAACATTGAAATTCAAAGCGGGAATTTTTCCTCATGGTATTACAACAAAGAAATGCAAGATGGATTTGAGCTTGCAGAGAACGAAAAACTAAAAAAAGAAATGAAAAGGCTCAATCAATCTATGCAAAGAACATCTAATTGGGCTCAACAAATTGAAAAAAGTAAATATGGAAATGGTCCTATTGATAGAGGATTTATCGGACATAAATCTGCAAAAATGATGAAACGCTCGAAACACATAGAAAAAAGACAACAAGCATTATATGAAGAAAAATCTAATTTGTTGAATAATCTGGAAGAAGTTGAAAATTTAAAAATCACACCGCTTTCTCATCATTCGGATAACCTTGTTATATTTGAAAATATTTCTATACAATATGATAAAACTGTTTGCGAAAATATTAATTTTGTAATCAAAAATGGAGATAAAATTGTACTAAAAGGCAAAAACGGGAGTGGCAAATCGAGTATTATTAAACTTATCTGCGAAGAAAATATAAATTACACAGGGAACTTATATAAGGCGAATAATCTCATTATTTCTTATGTTTCACAAGATACTTCATTTTTAAAAGGATATGTAGATGATTTTGCAAGGTTAAGTAAAATCGATGTGACCCTTTTTAAAACTATTTTGAGGAAGCTTGACTTTAGCCGAGAACATTTTGAAAAAAATATGAAAGATTACAGTGCAGGTCAGAAAAAGAAAGTTCTAATTGCCAAAAGTCTATGTGAGCAGGCACACATTTATATTTGGGATGAGCCGCTTAATTATATAGATGTTTTTTCGAGAATCCAAATTGAAAATCTACTTCTAAATGCCGAGATAACATTACTATTTGTGGAACACGATAATATTTTTAGCAACAATATTAAAACTGATATTATAAACTTGAAATAAACACTTGACTTGTGTCTCAGAAAGAGTGATGAATGTGTTGCGACAGGCATTACAAGGAAACTGAGATAATGACACATCAAGTTGAGACACAAAAAATTATCCCCGAACATGCAAAGAAGATTGCGTTAGCCAAAATGGATTTGATGAAACAATGGTTTGAGTTTCGTAAAAAATCCAACAATAAGTTCAAAGCGGATTACGAATTTGTCCAACTTTACAACACAAGTAATTCAAATATTTTCAGCATTTTAGGAAAAATATCACGCGGAAGTTTGCACCGTTGGAAAGCAAAACTTGGCGACAGCGAAGACTACACAAAACTTCTTCCGCAGTATAAATATTGTTCGATAAATGAATTCAGAACAAGCCTTACCGATGAAGAAATAAAAATTTTTATGGGGCTTTTACTTCACCCAAACAGAATTTCAATAGGGAAAGCCATTTCACTTACAAAATATAATCTAGCACAAAAAAATCAAAGTTTTATTCCCTCTGACATAACTTTCAGAAGATATGCAAAATGGTTCAAAGATAATAACTATGACCAATGGATTTTGATGCGTGATGGAGAAAAAAGTCTTGCAGATAAAGTAGAACCCTATATTAAACGAGATGCGAGTTTGCTTGAAGTTGGCGACGTTTTGGTTGCAGATGGGCATAAACTTAATTTTCAAGTGATAAATCCTTTTACTGGAAAGCCTTGCCGTGCAACATTTGTAGGATTTTTGGATTGGAAGTCGACGGCATTAGTCGGGTATGAAATTATGCTTGAAGAAAACACTCAATGTATAGCTTCAGCACTTCGAAACGCAATAATAAATCTTGATATGATACCGAAAGTTATTTATCAGGATAACGGAAGAGCCTTTAGAGCAAAGTATTTTAATGACGATAAAGGTTTCAATGAATTGGGTTTTAATGGATTGTACAGTAAACTTGGAATTCAAACTGTTTTCGCTCGCCCTTACAATGCGAGAGCAAAAGTAATCGAAAGATTTTTCAAAGAATTTCAGGAAGGTTTTGAAAGATTATTGCCGTCTTTTACAGGTCCTTCAATTGCAAACAAGCCTGCGTACTTAATGCGGAATGAAAAATTTCATAAAAATATTCATAATGAATATATTCCTACAATTGAAGAAACAATCAAAATGATTGATATGTGGCTGAGTTTTAAAAATTCTCAACCTTGTTCAAATGTACCAAATCAAACTATAGCAGAAGTCTTAGAAAGTAGAAAACGACAAAATATAGATATTTACCCCCTTGATGATTTGATGATGGCAACGGAAGTCAAAACTATTCAACGAAACGGTATCAGGTTTTTAGGCTGTGATTATTTTGACGAAAGATTGTACGGATTCAAAAGCAAAGTTTTAATAAAATACAATATGTTTGATTTAACCAAAATCAAAGTCTTTAGCGTAAAAGGGGAATATCTTTGTACCGCAGAAAGGGTAACAGAAACTCATCCGATGGCAAAAATTCTCGGAACGGTCGAAGATTTGGAAGATTTTAAGCAAAAAATCGAGAAGCAGAAAGCGTTAAAACGCAGAACGATTAACTCTGTTAAAAAATATCTGCCAACTGAGGATATTAAATTTTTAGAAACACAAATGAATTCTGAAATTGAAGTACAAGTAGTGACGGAAGCAAAGCTTCTGCCACACACAAACTTAATCAACGGTCGTCCGATTTTTAAAAATAATTTTGAAAAATATGAATGGCTTGTGAAAAACGAACCGCAAAACGTATGGGTAAGTGAATTTAAGTACACAAAAGAATTCAAAATTTACTACGGAGATGAAAAATGAATAAAATTTTTGTAAAAACAAAAAACGTTAAAAACTTTATCGGGCTAATTGAAAACCTGCTTGCAAAACCTGCAAATTTACCAAAAATGGCATTAGTTTACGGCGAGCCTGGCTTAGGTAAATCACAAACGGCACTTTGGTTGGCTTGCCAATATGACAGCGTTTACGTCCGTTGTACAAATTTAATGACGGGACGGTGGCTGTTGGAAGAATTTGTAAAAGAACTTGAAGAAGTACCAAGATATTTGACTTCCGATAATTTTAATTTGTGCGTAAAAAGTCTCAAAGCATCTCAAAAAGTTGTAATAATGGATGAAATTGATTATCTTGCGAATGATAAAAAATCGATTGAAACGCTCCGTGATATCCATGACAAAACAAATTGTACGATGATTTTTGTAGGAATGGGCTTAGTTAACAAAAAACTTGAACGGCATCGACATCTATATGATAGATTCTCAGAGATTGTTAAATTTGAAACTTTTAGTGTGGCAGATGTAAAAGAAATTGTGGACAAACTTTCAGAGGTTAAATTTTCTGCGGAGGCAATTGAACTTTTACACAAAAAGCATAATCGGTTTCGCCAAATTGTGCAGGCAATAAATCAATTTGAAATTATTGCCAAAGAAAATGGTTTTACGGAAATCACTGCAGAAATAACCAAGGAGGTGCTATGTTAGAAAAATTAGCAAGAAGATTAAAACAATTTACGCTTGATGAAATTGCAATCTATATTGAAAACCCTGATGTTGAATCACTAATCAGCGAAGGAAAACTTAAATTTGACGGAAAATTTTATACTTATATTGATTTACCAAATCTGAATTTTGAATTAATTGAAAAGCCCGAATTGAAAGCTGGGTCAAGAATTTTATTCAAAGATGTGACAAAAGGATTTTTAGCGGATAGAAAATTAACAAAAAACACCTTGAAGGGTTATAAATATCAGCTAAAATTTAATCTACTCCCGTACTTTGGCGAGAAATATTTAGATGAAATCACTCTTGTTATGATAAAAGA
>CAZBNS010000088.1:0-5968 GCA_964493475.1 uncultured Rhizobiaceae bacterium
AGCGCAGTTGGCTGTTAACCAATTGGTCGTCGGTTCGAATCCGACTCCGGGAGCAAGTGATTATTATTATCTTGGCGGTAAATTAAATAATAGTAAAATTAGATAAAGTTAATATAGTTGACTTTTTGTTTATGTTTTGTAATATTTAAACTTAAATGGGTAAAATGCTTTTATTTACAGGACAATATTTAAGAGAAAACACCAAATTCTTTTTTTCAAAAAACAGTTTTTTGGGTAGGGTTTTTTGGATCTCAAATGCTGTTTTATTTTATTTTTTTGTATATTTTATTTTAAACATACTTTTAAGTCCTTTTGGATTTTTGTGTCAATTTGTGCAGGGAGTTTGTGCTGTTATTACCGTTTTATCAGCAATCATTTCTTATTATTATAATTTCAAGTGGTTTGATTTTTTTGATAATTTACCTCTTTATAAAAACGGAATACTGTTTATTATAATGATAATGATTTATTATTTTTCATTAGATAATATATGGAGCAACAAAAAAAATTACATCAAATACAATCAGCAATAATAATGTCAATTATTTTGCTTGGTGGTCTCGGATTATTTTTCTGGAGAGCCGGATTTTTTAATTCAGAAAATATTAAAAGACCAATTTGCGATTCGGACCATTTGTATTTATGTGATAACGAGAAAGGTTGTGTTTCTAATAATTTTTATTGGTATGATGGAATTTGTCATAAAGAAATTAAAAGTGATAATGAATTAAATTCCTCTAAGTATTCAGATTTTAATTCGTTACAGAGTTTGAAAAAGACTACTATAATCAATAATTTTGTTTCCTACACTCCAAATAGTTTTCAAGATGATGAGTTCACTAAATTTGGTTTTATATTGAAAAATGGCAAAATATCAAAAGGATATATAGAGTTTATTATTTCAAAAAATGAAAAACCACTGACTACCTGGGAAAGCTTATACTTTAAGGTATTATATAATACAAAAGAACATTATAAATACGGTGGACATATTATAAGGTCTAAAACTCTACCGGTTCCTGATGAAAGTAATAAAACACATTTGTTTTATGCTTTAAATTATATACCTTTTATTTCTTCCTTACCTTATTCGGACCAAACCAATTTTTATAATTTTAATTTATTTGAAATTATTAATAATAATAAAGAAGTTGGCTTTATTACATTTATCTCATCTTTAGACCCTGCTAAAATAGATGAAATTAATATATTTTATGAGTGCGATAAAGAGGCTAATGGTGGTCAATGTGATATAACTACAAAATAATATTTATTTTAAAAATATAATATTAAAAGATTTGAAAACAATTCTTATGTGTGGCTCGCCTGTATTATTTGTCTTTGATTTAAATCAAATATAGTATTAAATATTTTTTTACCAAAAATTTATCTAAATTTTTAGTAAATATTATAAAAAATTAGTTTTATGTTTTTTAAAAATATGCTATAATATTTTTATAATTATTTTGGAATGCATAATTATGAAAAATCAATCAAAAAAACATAAAAAATTAAAAGTTGTTAGTTTATTTTCAGGTTGTGGAGGACTAGACCTTGGTTTTATTAATGCTGGATATGAAATTGTTTGGGCCAATGACTTTCTTCCAGAGGCAGTTGAAACATATAAAAAAAATATTGGTAATCATATAGTTTTTGGTGATATTTGTAAAATAAAAAGTTCTGAAATTCCTAATAAGTTTGATGTGTTACTTGGTGGTTTCCCCTGTCAAGGTTTTTCTATCGCCAATAAAAATAGAAGCATGAAGGACAAAAGAAACTTTCTTTATAAAGAAATACTTAGAATAGTTAGAGATAAAAAACCAGCCTTTTTTTTAGCGGAAAATGTTAAGGGTTTGTTATCTATACACGATGGTGAGGTAATAAAAATGATAATTAATGATTTTAAAAAAATAGGTTACAAAGTGGATTATAAATTAGTTAATTCCGCTAATTTTGGCGTACCACAACAGAGACAAAGGGTTTTAATAATGGGTAATAGGTTAGGAATTAAAAATAATTTTCCAGAAGAAACTCATGGGCCAAATAAAAAACCATATGTTACTGTTAAAGAGGTTAATAATGATCTAAAAAACGTTTCAATAAGTTATAATCCACAAAAATATAATAATAAAATCATTTATAATCATATTGCTCGGGTTAATGTTCTGGATAAATTTTGGGGTAGAAAACATAAAGTAAACCAACACGATGTGTGTGATTATTTAAAATATTGGAGAGATTTAAGAAATCTTACTACTAAAAAAGTTGATGATTATTTTGGTTATAAGTATACAGCTGGCCATTGGTTTAGAAAAGATAATAATTCTGGAAGCATTCCTAACAAAGAAGATTGGTTTAAACTAAAGAAGTTATTAAAATTTGATAACAAATTTGATAAACTTGTTACAGAAATGGAATTAAAAGATATAAAATTTGAACAGTCGTTAAGAATTAATAATTGGGACAGTCCGAGTGATACTATAACAGCTACAGGACCAGAAATACATCCAAATAAAAAAAGAAGGATGTCTGTTAGAGAGTGTGCTAGAATTCAGACTTTTCCTGATGATTTTGTTTTTTATGGTAGTCTCGGTGGAATGTATAAACAAATTGGAAATGCCGTTCCGGTTTTACTAGCAGAAAAAATTGCTAAAACTATAAAAGAAAATATTAAAAATAAAAAATAAATCTATGTCTTTAGAAGAAATAGAAAAAATAGAGTATAAGTATTTGGAAAAATTTTATCATTTTTTAAAATTTGCCGAAGATGAAATGTTGGTAGGGTTTGATACTAAGGAAAAAATAAAAGACGATTGGGCTGGTTTGTATGGGACAGAAATTTCCGATTTTGCTGTTGGCGCTGAAAGAATAGTTTACTCATTATTAAACGGTAAAGGGATTGGCCAGCCAAATTCTGCTCCAGTTGGCTCCGATCTCTTTTTTGAAGTTAAGGATGCTTTTATACATATAGATCTGAAAACTGTCCAAACAGATAATATAGGTGATTGTACAACTAGTATATTTGTTGGTCAAAATCAAAATAGTTACAAATCTGAAATTAAACAGAGTAATGGAAAATCTTTTAATCCAATAAGAATTTATGAACCAGCATTGCCAACTTTCTATAATAAGGGTCGTGAAACCGAAAAGATATGTTTATCTTATTTTATAATAATTCTTTACGAAAAGGTTAATTTAAATATTTTAAATATAAACATGATTTGTATGCCAAATGGTTCATTGGAACCAGTATATTCGTCCGATGTTTTAAAGGCTGGTAAAAATCCAGGTAAGGTTAGATTTAATTTTAAAAAAATATCAGAATTTATTTTGTTAGGTGAAGATAAAAAAAGAGTAAGAGTTGTATATTTTGATGAGAACATGGAAAATAAGTATAAAAGTAAATTAGATTTTTTATATGGTTTATATAAAAATCAAAAAATAACATCTTAGTTTTTGTAAAACGTCTTATGTTAAAAATGTTTTTATTATATGGGTATAGCTTATAAAAATTTTTGGAGCTTAAATACCGACGAAGCCGTAGTGACTGGTATTTTGAGAAACAAAACTAAAAAAGAAATAGAGGTCCTAATGCCACTTAATGCTCAAATGAAAGGGGTTGATTTGTATTTGATAAATACAAAAACAAAAAAAGTAATAACTATTCAAGTTAAAGGAAGTAGAGCTTACGAACCACAGATAAGAGAGATAAGAGAATACGGTCACGGTTCTGCGGGGTGGTTCTTTTTTAAAGAAGAAGTTGTAAAAAAAGCCACTGCTGATTGTTTTGCTTTCTTAATATATGTGATAGAAGAAAGTAAAGATGCCGGAAGAAGAATTATAAATCCGCATGTAGTTTTAATACCAGTAAAAGATTTAAAAAATATTAGTGATAAAAATAAAAGAAGTCATGGTGATAAAATGTTTAGTTATATGATTTGGGTTAATCCAAAAACAAAAAAATCTTTTGATTTTAGAGACAAGAAAATAGATTTAAGTAAATATTTAGATGATAGAGGAATTGATCTGATTAGTAAAAAAATATGAAATAATTTTTATTATTTCTTGCAATTATAACCATATACTTCAAATAATCTCTTTTGAATAAAATTCAATCGTCATAACATTTATGAACATCTTCAAAAAACTAAAGGAACTTAATTTTCCTCTAGGCGAATATGTCTTGGTTGGTAGCGGTCCGTTGGCTGCCAGGGGTATCAGGGAAGCGAGTGATTTAGATATTGCCGTTACCGATAAACTTTGGCGACAACTTTTTGATTCCGGCCATTACAAAACAGAAGAAAGATATGGTCGTTTGTTCTTAGCGGAAAAAAATAGTGAAGATGTTGATATTATCAAACAACTTGATTGGGAAGATTATCCGACTACAGTTGAAGAAGCTATTAAAAGTGCCGACATAATTCAAGGTTTTCCTTTTTTAAATATCTCCGAAACCATTAAGTTTAAAACTGCCTTGGGTAGGGAAAAAGATTTTCGTGATATTGAAATGTTGAAAGATTATTTAAAATAATAAAGATTATATAATTTAAAAACCGTTCGTTAAGAACGGTTTTATAATTTTATACAATCAGATTTAAACCTTATGTTCAGGAAATTCGTTGTTTTTTATATTTTTACCACAACATCTATTTCCTTCGACGCATTTGCCTGTATGTTGGCAAGGGGAAGTTAAAAAATCAACAATTTGAAAATCTTTGGAACGATTTTTAGATTATTTAATTTAATAATTTTAATGTACTTTAATGTCGAATTTTATCACAGATAATTCTAAAAAGCAATAATTCTATTGTCAAATAATTATTTATATGATACAATGTTTCATTAAAATAGTTCCTTAAAAAACAGGGATAAATTAAGTTAATTACTAAGTTCATCTCAATTAGGTGGTTTTTGTAATTAACTTAATATATTAACCCTTTAAATTTTTTTATTATGAAAAATCCGGTAAAATCCTATTTTTGTTTTATGAGCAGAGCGCCGTTTCTTATTGTGGCTGGTGTGTCTCTTCTGCTATTTTTTATTTTTATGCTCCTATCTATTATTTTTTATTCTGATGCTTCTAATAACGTTCCTGATTCAGTTATTTTGAAACCTTTTGGTATATATCTTGCGTTTGCCGTTTTGCATATTATCTTAAATTATGTTATTCGAGCAAAGTATATAACCTACATAGATGATGACGAAAGTTATGTTCTTTTTGCTGTCTTGATAACTAAAGATAATCGTAAAATTATTGTAACTAAACCCATTTGGGCCGTTTGGGAAAAAGGCGAATTGTATCTTGTCAAACTTGAATATGAGAGTTATATTACAAAGGAATTTAACATTTGGTTCAATATAGACAGTCGTTTTAAGCACTCTACAATTTCAATTCCCGGAAACATAGAAATGAAAATAAAAGATGATTTCGATAAACTGGAATTATTTGATGCTTTGCTTAAAAACAATACAACAGATGAAAAAATTTTTTTTGTTATAAGTTTTTTTAAAAAAAGTTTTGAGAAATTAAATGAATCTAATCAGGTTAAAATTGATGAAATTGTTTCTGAATATGGGGAAAAAAATATCTCTGAATCAGAGTTATTAAACAGAATAATTGATCTTTTAATTTTTCCTGAAATTCCTTTTTCTGGATTTGAAACAAAGAATATATGTTTGAAGGTTCCGGAGATAAGTGCCTGTAAAAATGGTGCTTGTCATTATTAACCACAAAACTATTATAAAATTATTTCAGGATTGTCTAACAAGACAATCCTTTTTTATAAGTTATGAGAATATATATAATTATTAAGTATATAGCTCTATGGCTTCATATGATGTAAGATATATGCAACTACAACAAGAGAAATTAAACAACATTATTAATAATCTTATAAAAAAACTTTGATTTTATTAGTTTATATTGGTTCGAATCCTGGTTCTACTAAAAAATGTATTTAATTTTTAA
>CAZBNS010000089.1:0-5882 GCA_964493475.1 uncultured Rhizobiaceae bacterium
CAGTCCTGTCATTACCAGGCTAGATTTTGTTAACGAGCGAAGCGAGTTTACAAAATCTTGACCTGCGTAATCCAGGAAAAAAGATAACAAAATAAAGATTTGTTATTGTTTCACTATTTCCTGGATTCCGTATGAGGATTTTCTAATTTCGTTTCACTCAATAAGAAAATCCAGCTACGGAATGACATGCTGAGAGGGGGATTTCAATATTAATACATTCATGACATACTGAAACAGGACATTTAAAGTCCATATGAGTATTTTCCTTCGGCAAACTTCGGTTTATCGTTCGCTTTAGCTCACTGGTGATTGCAAATGCCTTGCTTTGCAAGTGTCCTTGCCTCTCCTAAACCTTGTTTTCTAAACTAACGGAGCCTGCCGCTGCGAAAGCAGTGGTTCATTAAGAAAATTCAGCTATGGAATGGCATACTGAGAGGGAAAATATCCGAAGGACAAAGAGGAGCTATTATATACTAACATTTTTTATTTTAACCGCATATAATTACTCAAATTATTAATTGATTAATAAAATTCATTTTATATTTTATATATCTAGTTAATGAATAAAAAAATTATTATGACAAATAGTTTAAAAAAAGTTATTTGCATTTCAAGCATATCATTATTAACAGTATCTTGCGCTCCAAAAATCAAGACAGAAAGAGTATCACTGGAAAAATCTGACGAGTTAGCAATGACAATCACTGATGAATGGGTAATGACGGATACGCAAAATGCAGTTAAGGCTATATTGGATCAAATATCAAATCATAGAGGATATCAGGCATACTTAACAAAATTGGGAAGGAGACCAAAAATATTTATAGCCGATATTCAAAATCAAACATCAGAAGCTTATTTTCCAATAGGAGATTTAAATGATGAATTATTAAATGAGTTTTCATATTCTGGAGATTATATTTTAATTGATAATAACGCTAGAGAAAAATTATTAAAAGAAATTAAATATCAAAATGACGGCATGGTAAAACCGGAAGATATTAAAAAAATTGGTAGAGCATCTGGCGCAGATTTATTAATCTTCGGCGATATAAGGATGAAACCAGAAACATTGAGCGGCAGAACTATAAAAGATTACTCAGTTAACATAAGAATGACAGATTTAGAATCACAAGAAGAAGTTTTAAGAACTAGATTTAAAACAAGCAAATATTCAAAAAGAAGCGGAGCTGGTTGGTAATTTAAAAGACAAACATGAAAATAAAAATCTTCCTTCTTATAATAATATGTTCCTTTCTTGGAATTTTAATTAATAAACAAAACACACTAATTAAAGTTCCGAAAGAGGAAAGAAGTTTGATAAAAGTTTTAAATGAGATTGTAAAAGGAAAAGTAATTTACATAAACGACGGAGACAGCTTTATCCTAGAGGACAACACAAAAATTAGATTATTTGGAATAGACGCTCCAGAATTGCCTCAAACTTGTATTTTAACAATAGAAAATTTGGAAAAAGATAGCAGCAGTAAAACCACTACGACAAATACTGCAAATATTAAAGAAAACACACCGCCTAACATAGTAAAAAAAGATACCGATGTAAAAAATAATACAGAAGAAATCAAGGCTATTTTAAACGTTGAAGAAATAAAATGTGGTGAAAATGCAAAAAATAAACTCACCGAATTGATTAAGGACCGCACTGTGTCTTGTTTAGTTAGAGGAAAAGACAGCTTTGATAGAATGGTTAGTGAATGCTATTTTGAAACTCAAAACAGAATAACGAAAAAAAATAATAGAATTAATATAAATAAAGAAATGGTATTAAGCGGCAATGCTGTTGCTTTTCTACAATTTAGCGATAAATATGTTGACGATGAAAATAGGGCAAAACAAGAAAACAGAGGAATATGGGCAACCACATTTGATTTGCCGTCAGTCTATAGAAGAAAAAATATTAGATAATATTCATAAATATAAAGGACTATATTATGAACAAGGCAAACGAATTTTTTTTAAAAAATTCACCAGTTTTTAAAATCGGCGCAACAAAAGAGGAAGATTTGCCAAAAAACAAACTAAAAGAAGTGGCATTCATAGGCAGATCAAACGTCGGAAAATCAAGTTTAATTAATGCAATAACCAACTCAAAAATCGCAATAGTTTCAAAGACGCCTGGCAGAACAAAACAAGTAAATTTTTTCCAAATAAGCGACAAATTAACAATAGTTGATATGCCAGGATATGGTTATGCAAAAGCCAGCAAAAAAGAAGTAGGAAACTGGAATAATCTAATTTTCAAATATTTATTAGGCAGAGTTAATTTAAAAAGAGCATTTCTATTAATTGACAGCAGGCACTTAATAAAAGCCAACGACGAAGAAATGATGAATATATTGGATCAAAGTGGTATTTTATATCAAATAGTTTTAACAAAAATTGACGAAATAAATCCAAAACAATTGACAGCAAATGTTCAATCGCTCAAAGAAATATTTCAAAAGCATCCAGCGCTTTTTGGAGAAATATTATATGCTAGCAGCCAAAACAATCTTGGAATTAAAGAATTAAGAGAAATAATTTACGACTTATAACATTATTAACCTGATGTCATCAGTTGTTTTAACCTTCGTACTTTTTGATAATTTTTAAATTATTTCAAGTGCGATTTTTATTATTAATTAAAACTTATTACATAACTTTAATTAAAATATATAAAAACTATAATATATTATAATTTTTCAAGAATACACATATAGATTTATTAAAACTGCAAGAGAATTTATAGCTAAATACGGAAAAAGCACAAAGAAAGAAGTGTTTGTAAACGCATTACGCTCTATTAACGAACTTATAGGCGCCACATCAAGCGCATGTGCATGTTATGCATTATATAACACCGCAGAGGAATCTGAAGAAGAAACCATGAAAAAAGTTTTGATTGCAGATGTATTTATTATTTTAGCTAGTTTCGCAGAATCATTAAATAAGAGAAATTATTTGTTTAGTAATATATATGATACAAAACATTCGGCTTTTACATACTTATCAGGTTGTTGTTCTTTTATGCGTAATGGAATTACATTAGTTTTTGCTAACAGAACTCCAGAACAGCAAGATTCATTAGAAGTCGCCATATTACCAAGATCTACAAATGCGACACGCACTTGGCAAGAATATGTTGTAAGTCAATCAGGAAAATCGGCTGGTGAAGCAGTTAGAGTTTAGTATTTTTAATGGCGAATAGGAAGCTCCTTCCGTAAGGAAGACTTTTCCATTATTTTAGAATATTATTAGATTTTTGAAAAAACTTGCTTTTATTCTAAAATAGTGTAAAAATTAATGAGAAAAATATGTTAAAATAAACAATATATAAAATGGAGTTATTATGCCCGATACATCAAAAAAAGCACCAACTTCTAGTTCTGCTGTTGATTTTGCAAATCATAGTTCCGCTGCAGCCAAGATTGCAGATACTCCAGTTGCACCACAAAGTGATGTTGTAGCTGTTTCTATTGATAGACAAGAAGGGTGTTTAATTCCATTTTTTGAAGTTTTAGATGAAGAAACTGATTGTGATAAAAGAAAACCTTGGAGACGGTCTTGTATTTGGTATGCTAGTATTGTTCCACAGATTGCAAAAGAATATTCGCTATTAGAAAAAGCTATAAAAAATTTTGACGAAGGGAGAGATGGTTTATTGAGCGAAAACGTACAAAGCCTACATGAACTTAACCCTACCGCATACCCTATTAGTTCAGTAAGGATTGACAGAGAACTTTTAACTAACCGATTTAAACAACTTGATGCTATGGTTAGGTCGCATAATACCCCTTATACTCGGATTGTGAGGCATGACGCTACTGGAACTAAAACCAATTCATTTTCGAGCGTGCGAAATATTATGATTGAAACATTTCAATTCCCTATAGACGATACTCTTAGAATTCAAATGAATAGTGCGGGAACTTTGTTTCTTGATTTGCGTATTAATAAGGAGGGAGGATATGCTGGCTGTGCTGTTTTAAATCTTTTTGATAAAGATAAAACTAACAAATTTGGTGAGGGTTATGTTTCACCTGGTATTGATAAAGAAGCAGTTAAAGCTGTTATTAATGGTTTAACAGGGGGCTTTATAGTTAACGGAGTTAACATAAGTCCGGAAATATTGGCAAGTTTAGACGGCCACAAAGCACAAAAAGAAAAATCCCAAGAAGAAAAGACATCACAAGAAGAAAAACCATCAGCAGAAAAATCAAAATCACCTAGTGGCGTTGGAGTAGAGTTAGCAAGGGTAATTTCATAATTTGCCTTGATTATAAACATAATGGAATAATAAATAAAAATTATTTGATAATTAAACCCTACTTTCCATTAAGTTGAAGATATTAAACTAAATGTTAATGATTATTTTTGCAGATAAGCAGCAATCTATTCTATAAATACTAACTATTTGTTAACAAATTTATATAAACTTTACTTTTTTCGCTTCCGCAATACTTCCATCAAACTCTTTTATACCGTCTTTTATATGAATTAATCTATTGCTATACTCGGCTATATCTGCTTCATGAGTAACCATTACTATTGTGATATGTTTTTCTCTATTTAAGCTTTGAAAAATTTTCATAATTTCATCGCTGGTTTTGCTGTCAAGATTTCCAGTTGGTTCATCCGCAAATACAACATTTGGTTTATTAATTAGCGCTCTGGCAATTGCTACTCTTTGCTGCATACCGCCGGACAACTGGTTTGGATAGTGATATTCATATTTTTCTAAACCAACAGATTTTAACATTTCCAATCCTCTTTCTTTCCGTTCTTCAAGTGATGAATTACAGTAGACGAGTGGCAATGTAATATTATCTAAAATATTTCTTCTTTGCAGTAAATTAAATCCCTGAAATACGAAACCGATTTGATTTCTTCTAACTTCGGCAAGCTTATTCATATCTAAATTTGCAACATTTTCATTATTTAAAAAATAATCTCCGCTTGTTGGTTTGTCTAGACAACCAAGAATATTCATAAAAGTTGATTTTCCGGATCCAGATGGTCCCATTATGGATACAAATTCCCCGTTGTTAACTTTTAAACTTATTCCTTTTAAAACTTTTTGGACTAAGCCGCCGCTTAAAATATAATCTTTATAAATATTTTTTAAATCAATTAAAGACATCGTGTTTTAATTTATTTCTGAAATTATAGTAATTTTGTTTTTATGAAATTCAATATTTATGTTGATTTTTAAGTAAATATTGTTTTTTATCACTGTAGTTATTTTTTGCGGGGGGTCTAATATATGGAAATATCAAATATTGAAAAAGAAAGATTGCAAAATTATGTTGATTTTTTGCTTGAATATAATGAAAAAATTAATTTGATTGGAGCATCAACTGTTGAAGATGTTTGGAATAGACATATAATTGATAGTCTTCAAGTTATAAAGCTTATTCAGAATAAAAATATAAAACTGGCTGATTTAGGCAGTGGAGCAGGATTGCCAGGCATAGTTTTGTCAATATGCGGCATTAGAGAGGTTCATTTGTTTGAAAAATCTCCAAGAAAGTGTGAATTTTTGGAAAAAGCTAAAAATTTTTCTAATAATAAAATTATTGTTCGAAATACAGATATTTCTGCTGCTGTGGATAAAACATTTGATGTAATTGTTTCAAGAGCCTTGGGAAACCTGAGTTTGTTATTAAATTTCTCATTAAATTTTAAAAAAAATGATGCAAAATGCATATTTTTAAAGGGTAAAAAAGTTTTTGAGGAATTAGAGCAAGCCAAAAAGGCGTGGAACATTGATTATGAGCTTATTGAGAGTTTGACATCTGATGAAGGCAAAATACTTAAAATAAATTCGTTGGCATTGCACAAATTTAATAGACTTTTAAAATAATATATTTAACATTGGGTTG
>CAZBNS010000090.1:0-5864 GCA_964493475.1 uncultured Rhizobiaceae bacterium
TTTTCTAATTTCGTTTCACTCAATAAGAAAAACCAGCTACGGAATGACATACTTCGTGGTGCTGGGTCTTCGTGGTGTTGGGTCTCCGAACCCAACACCACGAGAAATATATTAAATGTTTAAAATTAAAGTATATAAAAAGTTATCAGTGCCATAATAAAAATAAATATATTTATTGACATGAAGACTATTTTGTATTACACTAGACTCAATTTCAATAACAAATAATTTTATGGATGATTTTCCTAATTTAAGCACAGAACCAATAATAGATGTTGAAAAAGTACTTTCTGAATTAGAAGAAAGCAAAAATGCTACTTTCGAAGATAAATTTGGAAACTTAATAGGTTTAATGACGCATGGAAGAGGTTATTTTTTATGCGCATTAGGTTTGGAACACGATTTTAAAGTTTGCGAGGGATTCAGCATTGAAACGGTTATCGAAACTTTCAATAGTGAACACCATCGTAATATTAGAGAAACTATGGAAGAATGTTTAGAGAAAAAAGGGATAATTAATATTATTGGGATAAACGGAATGGCGGCAGAAAAATCGCAAGTCCAACGACTACAGACTAGGGTGTTTAATGCGGCTCATAAACACTGCGTAATGATGTAAATACATCGACAAAATTAATTTTTGCATATAAAAAAGAGGCTTGGCCTCTTTTTAAAATTAATTTTCTTCCAAGAAAATCTTCAGCTTTCCAGCTCTCTTTGGATGTTTTAATTTCCTTAAAGCTTTAGCTTCAATTTGTCTAATTCTTTCTCTTGTAACGGAAAATTGTTTTCCTACGTCTTCTAATGTATTATCGGCCTCCATTCCAATTCCGAATCTCATTCTAAGAACTCTTTCTTCTCTTGAAGTTAAACCTGATAATAAGTTGTTGGTAATTTCCTTTAAATTATTATACATGGTTGCTTTTAATGGAGATACGGCTGATTTATCTTCTATGAAATCGCCAACCATGCTTTCGTCATCGTCGCTTCCAACAGGAGATTCTAGACTTACTGGATCTCTTGCTGTTCTTAAAACTTTTCTGACTTTATCAACTGGAATTAAAAGCTTGTCTGCGATTTCTTGTGCGGTTGGATTTCTGCCTAGCTCTTGAGTTAATTGTCTTGAGGCTTTTGAGATTTTATTAATTGTTTCAACCATGTGAATTGGAACTCTTATGGTTCTTGATTGGTCGGCTATAGCTCTTGTAATTCCTTGTCTAATCCACCATGTAGCGTAAGTTGAAAATTTATAGCCTCTTTTATACTCAAATTTGTCAACGGCTCGCATTAAACCGATATTTCCTTCTTGAATTAAATCTAAAAACTGTAGTCCTCTATTTGCATATTTTTTGGCTATTGAAACAACAAGTCTTAAGTTTGCTTGTATCATCTCTTTTTTTGCTCTGCCTTCTTCGTCTTTTCCTTCATGAACATTTCTAATAAATTTTCTGAAGTCGCCAATGCTTAATCCAACAACTTTTGCTATTTTATCCAATTTGGCCTTGGCTTCAATTAGTTGTTTTGAGTTTACTTTATATAAATTAATCCATTGCTCTTCTTTTGAATTTTTAATTTTTTCTAGCCAATTTTCATCGTATTCTGGATAGCCGTATATTTTTAAAAAATCTTTTTTAGAAATATTCTCAGCAGTGCAAATGTCTAAAATTTCTTTTTCTACTTCTTCTATTTTTGTTTTAGCTTTTTCTATTTCTTTAAAAATTAATTGAATTAAGGAATCATTCAATGGAATGTCTAGCATTATTTCAATCAATTTTTCTTGGTTTTTCATTAAAACTTTATCATTTTTTAAAGTTGAAATAACTTGCTTATCTTTTGTAATATTTAAGATAATTTTTACAACCTCGACAGCTTGTTCTAAGACTCTTAAAACTTTTGGCAATAAGCTTCTTTCCATAGTCGAAAAAGGCGTGGCTCCATCTTCAGTTTCAACTATATCTTCTTCACTTTCTAGCTCTTTTTCTGCAACTAAATCTTCGTCTTCTTCATATTCATTGTTAAACTCTTCTTCATCGCTAAATATTGAACTAATGTCATTATTGGTATTGCTCTCCTCGGTATCAATTTCTTTGTCGGCTTTTAATATTGCTTCATCTAATTCGCCGCTGTAAGTTTCATCAATTCTTATTATATCTCTTAATAACATTGTTCCATTGGAAAGTCCATTATACCAATCTATAATATATTTCATTACAAAGGGAACTGAATAGATATTTTTTAAAACTTTATTTCTACCGCTTTCAATTCTCATGGCTATGTTTACTTCGTCTTCCCTGCTTAGAAGCGGTATATTGCTCATTAATTTTAAATAGGATTTTACTGGGTCATTGGTATGCCTAGAAATTGTTTCTTCTTTACTATCGGAAGAACTTACGGAGCTGTCTTCTGAATATAGTTTGTTAAAATCATCAATGCTATTTAATACTTTTATATTTAGCTCTTCAAGAATGTTGTAAAATTCTTCCAATGAATTTACTTTGATTTCTGTTTCTTTTAGGGCTGAATTTATTTCATCAAAAGTCAAAAATCCCTTTTCTTTTCCTATTAAAATTAGTTTTTTTATTCTTTTATCTTGTAAAAAATCATAATTTTCCATTACAATTTTTTCTTCATTTTCTTTTTTTGAGATATTCTTATTTTGTTTTATGGAAATATTGCTATTGGAAATTTTTGATTTTTTACTTTTTACTTGTTTTTTATCACTTTTTACTGATTTTTTAACATCTTTTTGTATTGTTTTTGATTTTACATTTTTTGTCTTTTTTAAAATCTTTTTTTTATTTAACATTTAATTTTCCTATTTTTATTAAATTATATAAAGCTATTTTCTACAAGAAAAGAATTTATTTTAGATTTTAAAACCTTCAATTCTTTGATTAAATTATTAGCTTTTACAATATCGCCCAAATTAGATGCTTCTTTTAAATCAAACTCTAACAACATTATTTCCCTTTCTAGCAACAGAATATGAATAATTTTCAAACTTTTATCCTCTGTTAAACTGCTTATATATGAGTTATTAAAAAAAATATCATTATTTTTAATATAGGTATTTAAGTAGTTTTTTTCAAGTAATTTATCTAAATTTTCATTATTATCTTTAGAATTTAAAAATTCTTCTAAGATATTTACTATTTTATTATAATTATCGTTTAAAAAACTTATATCAAAAATGTCTATATCATGTATCTTTAATAACTCAATTGATAAGTTTGGATATTTTGTCAACAATTCACAAATTTTTCTTTCATATATTTCTATTTTTTCAGCTGTTTGTAAATCAACTTTTGTTGTTATTTTTTTAATGCAAGTTGACCTATTTTCTTTTTTATCTTTTTTACTACTCAGCTTCCATAATTTATTATTATAGAATTTTTCAAAATGATTTTTTAACTTTGTATCTTTTATATTTTCTATTAGCTTAAAAATATTTTTTTCCAGCTGAGCTTTTTTTTCAGGAGTAATTTCTTGATTATTTTCCAAACCCAAACCAATTAATTCATTATCCCACAAATAATTAGAAAGCGGAATTGATTTATTCAATAACTTGTCAAACTCAACCTTTCCAAATTTTCTTATAAAATCATCAGGATCAATATTATCAGGCAAAAAAACAAAATTTATATTTTTTCCAATAGAAATAACGGGTAAAACCAATTTTGCCAATCTAGCAGATGCCTTTTTTCCAGCATTATCACCATCCAAACAAATAAAAATCTCATCTGTTGACGACCACAACTCTTTTATTTGATTTTCCGTAATTCCAGTTCCCATCGGAGCAACTGTATTATCAACACCATTAATAAACAGCGAAATAGCGTCCATATTTCCTTCAACCAAAACTGCAAACTTTTTATCATAAATCGCCTTTCTCGCAAAATAATAGTTAAATAAAACATTTCCTTTCGTATATATTTTTGTTTCTGGCGAATTCATATACTTTGGCATACCATCATCCAAAATTCTACCAGTAAAAGCTATTACCCTGCCCTTTTTATCCAAAACCGGAAACATAAGCCTATTCCTAAACTTATCATAATAACCTTTATCTCCTTTCGCCACAACACCGGATTTCTCCATCAGTGCCTCAGAATATCCAAGCTTTTTTAAATAATTTATTAGCATTGAAAAATCACCAGGAGCAAAGCCAATTCTAAATTTTTTAATATTTTCTTTTGACAGCCCCCTTTTTTTCGCATAAGCTAGAGCTTCTTTAGCATAAAATTCACACAAACAATTTTCAAAAAATTTACAAGTTTCCTCATTAATCTTATAAATCAACTCAACTTCATCAACTTCTTCTTTAGATTCCCTCTTTTTAGTTTGAATTTTAGGCAAAGCTATACCATACAAGTTCGCAATATACTCAATAGCTTCTTTAAAACTAAAACCCTCAGTTTCCATTATAAAAGTAAAAATATTTCCACTTCTTCCGCAGCCAAAGCAATGATAAATGCCTTTTAAATCACTCACAGAAAATGACGGAGTCTTCTCATGATGAAACGGACAGCAAGCAACAAAATCCCTTCCTCTTCTCTTCAAAGCTATTTTTTTACCAATCAAATCAGAAATTGGTATTGTAGTTTCTAGTTCTTTTATAAAAGATTCTGGATACATAATAATTAATTCATTACTTATTAATGGTAATAAATGTGATTAAAAAATCAAGGTTTATAAGAACTATTTGACAGCAAATAATGTAATATATATTAATAGCTCCCCTTTGTCGCCTTGCGACATTTCCCCTCAAGGAGGGGAAAGATTAGTGTAGTGGTGAAGGCAGAGGGGAAAGATTACGAGCAGTGGTCAAGAAAATATAGTTCAACAATCAAGAACAATCTTTCCCCTCCTTGAGGGGAAATGTCAACGGAGTTGACAAAGGGGAGCTATAACAAAGAAAACTGCAGAACTATAGTTATAAAACCATAATCAAAATTATTATTTTCCTTCCTTATTAAGCAAAGTAAACTTGCCCTCGCCATGCAATACTTTTAAAAATGCATCAGACTCCGAAATCTTAAACACCAAAACCGGCATATTATTATCTCTAGCCAGAGTTAGCGCAGTTGGATCCATAACCCTTAAATCCCTCCTAATTGCCTCATCAAATGAAATCGTATCAAACCTAACAGCATCAGGAAATTTTTTTGGATCTTTATCATAAATTCCATCCACCTGAGTTCCCTTAAGAATTACATCACACTCCATCTCTGTAGCTCTTAAAACAGAAGCCGTATCAGTTGTAAAATACGGACTGCCAGTTCCTGCAACAAATATATTTACCCTGCCTTTTTCAAGATGATGTATAGCCCTTCTTCTTATATACGGTTCACAAACCTTATTAACCGTAATTGCAGACAACATTCTTGTATCAACTCCCAATTTTTCAATTCCAGCCTGCAAAGCAATGCCGTTCATAATCGTCGCCAACATTCCCATATAATCAGCACTAGCCCTATCCATCATTTCACTTGCCACCGACACACCTCTAAAAATATTTCCACCACCAACAACAATGGAAATTTGAACACCCGCTTTATGAATTTTTAATATTTCCTCACAAGTTTTTTGAATAGCAACCATGTCATGACCGAACGGCTTGTCTCCCATCAAAGATTCTCCAGAGACTTTAAACAAAACTCTTTTATATTTTAGCATTATTTTATTTTTATTGACCCATACAATGTTAAACTAGAAATATTGTAAGGCAACAAAAATCTTAATAGTTTTTTTGGCAATAACACACTTTTACACTTGCCATTGCAGTATTTTATCAATTTATAGTATATTATTGCGGTGCTAGTTTCCCATTGTTATAAGGTAATTGAGCTCCCCTTTGTCGCGTT
>CAZBNS010000091.1:0-5771 GCA_964493475.1 uncultured Rhizobiaceae bacterium
TTATATCTGCTGCTCTGCCTACATCATCACCATTAGCATCTTTCACATTAAAGTTTGGGTTTCCATAAATAACACCTCCAAGATTAGTATTTACACTTTCACCTTTATAATTGTTTAATATAAGATTTTCTTCATTTACATTAAAATCTTTATAATAATTTGCAGAAACTCCTCCTACTGTAGCATTATTAATATTTACCATAGGTGTTCCATTCTGCGCTCTATCTAGATATGCATTATTGCCACTGCCATTTCCTGCACCATTAGTTCTTATATCGCCATTGTTTATAGAAATAGTGTTATCTATTTCTATATGGTTTATTGGATTATCTTTAATGTTTTGCGGAGGAGTTATTGTATCATAGGCATATGCAGGACGGATTAAAACTGTAGAAATAATTGATTGGGTTAAAAGAAATGAGAAGGTTATTTGTGTGTAGATTAGAGAGTAAGAAATTATGATAGATATATATTTATTAATAAATGAAAAAATATTAAAAGTTTTAGTCTTAGTGGATTTGATATTTGGGAAGTTTATACTTGGAAAGTTTATATTTGGGAAGCTTGTACTTGGGAAGTTTATACTTGGGAAGTTTATACTTGGGAAGCTTGTACTTGGGAAGTTTATACTTGGGAAGTTTATATTTGGGAAGTTTATAGATTTAGTTTTGGAAGATTTAATTTTTAAGAAATTAATAATATTAATAAATTTTATTTTCTCACAAAATATAAAAAAATATTTTAATTGTTTTAAGAAGATAAAACTACTTATCAGATTCGCCTGTCTCTTCAATATAATAGTAATAGGCCTAAAAATAGCCAAATTATTGATTAAATTCATCATTTTATTTAATAATTTACTTCCAACGCAAAGTATATTATATGAAAAAAAAGAGAAGTGTCAATAAAAAATTGAAAAAAAAGAGAAGTGTCAATAAGAAATTTTCTGAAATATTATCATTTACTAAATAAAAGTTATCATTTACTAAATAAAAGTGGGAAAAAAGTGCTAGATGTGTTTGGGGATTGACATAAGAAATTTTCTGAAATTTTGTAGAAAGTTAATGTAATGTGGTGTGTTTAATGTGGTGCGTTTAATTTGGTGTGTTAGATTGTTTGTTATGCAAGATATTTATAAAACAGAAAATATATTTATGGAGCAGAAAACATATTTATGGAACAGGATAATATATTGAGAAATCTATATCTATCACCATCTTAACTTAACAATTTCTTTTTGTTCTTTTATACTTGTTTTTAATGTGATTTTGAAATTTTATTTGTTATTTTAAGTAATTCATTTTCTCTTTCTTCCACAAAACTATCATTTGAAATATCTTCTATTTTTTTTATAAACCAGCTTAATGCAGTGTTTGAAAAATGATTTTTTTCTACTATAGAATTATTATAAGCAATTAAATCTCTACTATTCAATTTATGATAAAAAACTGGCACATTGCAATTCTTACCTATGAATTCTATATTATTTATCCAGATTTTGTCTATAACTCATACCTGTCAGCTTATGTTTTTTAAAATGACGCCTACTTAAAAAATCAACTGCTATTTCAGTGGAATTTATATAAATACTTGTATTACCAAAATTCTCCGCCAATTTTTCAATTAATTTAGTTCCTATGCCATTATTTCTATACTTCTTATCAACTATAAATTCCAGAATTTGTGTATCATGAGAATAATCTGATAAAAACCTAATAAAACCTACCAATTTATTACCATCATAGGCTGTAATTAGATTAGAATTTTTTATTGCATGATTAAAAATATTTTCAGAATTTTCATAATTTTTTTCAGTACCCCAACCAGCATCTAAATATAATCTAATTAAATCATTAGCAAGCGGCTTTTTACTATCATAAATTTCTATATTCATAATTAATATTATTTATTAGTACAATTTAAAGTTATGTAATTAAAGTATAAAATCAAGCAATTTTTTATTTATTATCTGATCCTTTTAATTGTGTGGTTGATATGAAAAATATTGCAGAAATATCATAAGAATTAGTTTTTTCAATATATATTATTTTTTATAAATCTCTCGCAAATTCCTCTATATTCTGTAATAGTCTTTATACCCAAACTCAATAAATTACTTAACATCTCATAATTATTTAACAGAAGCAATTGTGAATAATATTCAGCATTCGCAATTACTTCTTTTGTAAAAAGTATATATGCTACTTGTATAATCAAAGTCATTTGTATCAAGCTTTCTATATTTTCTTGTTTCTCATTAGTCATAGTAGCTATTTTTTTAACTGGAACATCAGATTCTTTACCTTGAATAATATTCTTAATATAATATTCTTAATATCTTTTAGTTTTAGCTTTTTAAAAAAGCATAATTCTTCTACTCTAATTACATTGTAATCATATGGATATAATAGTTTTTGGGTAATTATAACTAATTTTATCTTTAAATGAGTTTAAATTCTTTTATAAAGTTATAAATCAATACAGTGAGATTATTCTAAAAGATAATTTTTAATGGCGGTCAGCGCTATACAAAATTTTCTAACTTTCTCACTGGTAAACTTAACCTGTATAAAGTTTGACAAAAAACCGCATACCATTTTACCACTTGAAACTGGGTTAAGTTTGTAGGAAAATATTGAATAAGTCAAGTAAAAATAAGAGAAAACAAGAAAAACAACAAAATAAAACCAACGAACTATCTTTACCCGATTCAAAATTATATACCTCCTTAAATTAAAATTATCATATATATTTATAATATAGGTCTCAACTATTACCTTTATATGCACAGAAAAATAGTATCAGAAAAGGAATTTAACAACATTTGGCTTAGAACAGGCAAAGATCCAGATGGCAATAATATGCCAGAAATTATCCTTGGAGAGGAAGACAACAGCTACAGGAAATATGTTCTAAAGAAACAAAATGAAGATCAAAAATTAGCCAATGGAAATACATCAAAAACTTATTTAGGCAAACAAATTAAATTCAAAAATGTAAATGAACAATATTTGCAGGCAGAGCAGTTGTACATTTGGAGATCTATGGATGATGACAAAGTAAGGCCAGAACATGCATTAAGAGACGATGAAACATTTGATTGGAATTCAGATGATCTTAGACCAGGAGAAGATTATGGTTGTCGTTGCTATGCGGAGTTTTTAGATAACTACGGAAATCCAAATGGAGAGTATGGTAGAATCGCATGGCCAGAAAAAGGAATGGAATCTGATCCTAAACCTTACTTTGAACCATCTGATAAAAATGGCGTTCCATTAAACGAGAAACCATGGAAAGAATTAACACCAAAAGAAAAAGAATTAAGAAAACAAGAAGAACTTGAAAAATTCAAAAACTCAGATAGATTAAAAGAGAATATTAGGGAAGCTGCTAAAATGAGAGAAAAACCGTTTTCGGAAAAAGTTAAATGGATAAGAGAAAATTTTAAGAGTGGAGCAAAATATGATTATAAGCAAGGAGGACATCCTGAAATGGAACATGTAGGAAATTTTAATTATGGGGCAATGGGCAAGGCAGCTGAATTGTCAGATTGGTTATTAAAAGCTGGTGCTGGAGGTTATCAGATTTATAGCGGCATGAGTGATTTGTCTTTTTGGGATTCTTGGGGTGATGATCCTATTGATCAGGAATATATTCAAGAAGGTATTGATTGGTATAATAATTATTAATGATAAATATGATTAATGGTGTATCAATTTTTATAGTATGTTTGATATTTTCGCCACTTCTAATTATTGAAAGTTTTTTTTCTGGTAGAATAATAGATTTATTGTATGCATTAAATATCTTTTTTGGATTATATGGTAATATACTATCTATTTTATGTTATGTAATAGCAAAAATATTTAAATTAAATAGATTAAAAAAATATAGTAAATATTGTTTATATTTTAGTGTAATTAATCTAATATTGATGTTAATTATTAATTATAATCTTTACACACATTGATTTTTGAAAATGTAAACATGATTTTGAAAAAATAATGAAATATGGAATGAAATATATTGGAAATTTTAATTATGGTATTACCGATAAAGTAACTGGGTTTATTGATGTCTAGTTATTGATTACATTAAGTCAAAATGGCGGACAGGGAGGGATTCGAACCCCCGGAGAGTTGCCCCTCGCTGGTTTTCAAGACCAGAGCTATCGACCACTCAGCCACCTGTCCATCTTAAATTATAAAGTTCCTTTTTTTAAATGTCTAGGAAATTTTGCTATTTTGTTTGCCTTTTAAAAAAATAACTATTAAATTCCAAATATTATTTAATAATAAGTATTTATGTCAAAAGAAGATTTGATTGTAATGAATGGTGTGGTTGTTGAAGTTTTGCCAAATACAATATTTAAGGTTGAGTTAGAAGAAATGAACAAATCAATTATTATTGCGCATGCATCAGGAAAAATTAGGAAAAATAAAATTAAAATTTTAAAAGGTGATAGAGTTGAAGTTGAAATGACCCCTTATGATTTAACAAAAGGTAGAATTACATTAAGGTATAAATAATGACGAGATTTATATTGGGTTCTTCATCGCCAAGTAGATTATTACTTTTAAGACAAACAAAATTTGAACCTGATGTAATTGCCCCTGCTGATATTGATGAAACTCCATTAAAAAAAGAAAAACCAATAGATTATGTGAAAAGAGTGTCCGAATTAAAAGTTAGGGCTTTGCATGAAAAATATTTTGGTGATGTAATTCTCACTGCGGATACTATTATAGCTACAAAATCTTTAATAATGAGAAAAGCGCACACTGATAATGATGTAGAGGAGTTTTTGCACCATATTTCAGGTAGAAATATAAGAGTAATAACTTCAGTATGTGTTATTAATGCTGATAATAAAATGGCTAAAAAGACCATTATAACAAGTTTAAAATATAAACATCTTAATGAGATTGATATAAAAGAATATATAAAAAGCGGTGAAGGCTTGAATAAGGCTGGTGGAGTATGTATTGAGGGTATGATGGAGAGTTTTGTTATAAAAATTATTGGAAGCTATTCTAATATAATGGGGCTGCCATTGTATGAAACAAGAAATATGTTGGTTTCGGCCGGAATTAAAACTAAGTGTTAGATTTTGTAGTTATTAGTTGATTATAAGTGATTATAGTTTGTTAAGTATCCTATGGCTTTTCTTTGTTCTTCGGACATTTCCCCTCTCTCAACATGTAATTGCGGGTGTAATCTTCCTCGTAAGGAACCAACGGCTGGAAACAAGCATAGTTTTTTTAGTGTCTCTAGACACCTAGAAAACGTTCAGCTAAATCCATAAATTAAGTAATACAAGCCATGCTATAGCAAAGCAAAAAAAATTAAACAATCCCAGTCTCCCCCAACCATGTTGTCAATCCCAGCCCTATCCTTAGCTCTATCATTACCAGACTAGATTTCGTTAACGAACGAAGCCCTCCGTAGTCCTGTCATTACCAGGCTATATTTTGAGACAAAGTTGTTGACAAAAGCACGGAGTCCCCCCCCTCAGCTCTGTCATTACCAGGCTAGATTTTGTTAACGAGCGAAGCCGCCTCCTCCCTTCGCAGTTTTGTCATTACCAGGCTAGATTTTGTTAACGAACGAAGTGAGTATTACAAAATCTTGACCTGTGTAATCCATAATATAAATACCCTGTGTAATCCATAGTAAATACTATAAATAAAATAAAGATTTATTATTGTTTTACTATTTTCTGGATTCCGTATGAGGATTTTCTAAACTCATTCTTCGTTAAGAAAATCCAG
>CAZBNS010000092.1:0-5745 GCA_964493475.1 uncultured Rhizobiaceae bacterium
GACATGCTGAGAGGGAGATTTTAATATTAATACATTCATGACATGCTGAGAGGGAGATTTCAATATTAATAAAGTCCTGTCATTACCAGGCTAGATTTCTTCGTGGTGTTGGGTTCGGAGACCCAACACCTAATGTTATCTCAAACTTAAACCAAAAAATAAATTAAGATTTGATATTTTTTTGATGGGAAATGATTATAATTTTCTATCAAAATGGGTGATAAAATGCGTTTTGTATATTTAAAAACTGGATTTTTGTTTTCGTAATTCATAAGGATAAAGTCTGTGAGAATCGAGTTAGCTGTTCAATTATTAACTTATCTAGTGGCGAATAGCCAAAATAGTTTCTCCTATCTTTGAAGTCTCTTGCATCATTGAATGCAAAATTATATTGAAAGGCTTTGTATAAAATTTCTAGCGTATTGAATGCATTCATTATTTATCATGTGATCCATATCTTGTATGGAGTGAGATTCGTATTCTATATCAAATTCTCTTAATACGTTTTCTGTTCTTTCCAAGTTATTGTATGGAACCATAGTGTCAGCTGTTCCGTGGCATAAAAATATTTTTGGTTTTGATTGTATTTCTTTTTTTAAGGTTTCTACAGTGTCTGGAAGCATTCCTGAAAATGATAAGATGGCAATTGGAGCTGGTTTTCTTCTTAAGCCTGAGTATAGTGCTAACATTGCTCCCTGTGAAAATCCCCCAATTATTAGGTTGTTATTGTTTAAATTAAATCTTTTTAATTGTTCGTCTATAAAATTGTTTAATATTTTTTGGGATGTTCTGATTTCTTTTAAAATGCTAAATAGGTTCATAGTTTTTAATGAAAACCATTGATAACCATTGCATTGCATTTCACATCTATTTGGAGCATTAACCGATATTATTGCTGTATTTGGAAGTAAATCTCTAAAATGCATGCCTAAACTAAATAAGTCTTCTGCGTCAGATCCATATCCATGTAATAAAATAAATATACTTTTGGTGTGTTTTGGTACTAGTTCCAAGTGAGTTAGTTTTTCAACATCCATGACTATTTTTTATTTGTTTCTAATGTAAGGTTAACCTCTTTGCTTGGGCTGGCTATAAGCCTTTTTATCTTTTCTAATGGTGATAAACCAAAATTGATTGCGTAGGTATTTTTTGTTATAAAATAAACTGTGTAGTAAGCAAACGGTTTGAAAAATATGCTGTTGCTTATTTTGTTCTTTTTTCCAAATACTCTTTTGAATACGCTAATATTTTGTTGTTTTATAATGTTATTTATTAATACTTTTTTTGTTGTTTTTTTGTTGTGGTTGTTGTTTCTAAACCTGATAACTGAGTAATTGCTTTTTTTGATTATTGTTGAAATGACTAAATTTATGTTGTGAAAGTCGCTTAATTCTAAGTTTAAAATTATAACTTCAAATTTATTGTCATCATACTCGTTTAAAAATTTTAATATTTTGGTTTCATTATTTTCAGATAATTCGTCAAAAATAATGCCTTTTGATTTTAATACTTCGGTTATATCGGAGCTGTTATTCCCTATAACTAATGCGTTTTTGGTATTTTTTGGAATATTATTAAAAATTATCTTAGAATTAATTTTTGGCCTGCTATTATAATTACTCATATTTTTCTATATTTTCCCAACGATTATAATATTAAGCACTAAATTTTAAAAATAAAGCTTTATATAATGTGGTTTTAGTATGACATTCAAATGAAATGAATTAATATTATTCAATGCCTTAGCGGTGAGTTTGATATTTTATTATAACATTAAATTTATAAAATTCTGTTTTTTATTGTGGATAATTTGGAATTAATACTTTTAATATGTTATACCTTTACATTTTAAATGAAATGTTTTATATAAAGGAATGTTAATTAAATAGAAGAGGGAAAATGTCAGAATTTAAGGGCGAATATTGGAAATCCGAAATTGATGTAAGGGATTTTATTCAAGAGAATTATACAGCTTACATAGGAGATGATAAATTTTTAAAATCTTCAACAGATAAAACTAAAAAAGTTTGGAACAAATTAACGGAAATGTTCAAAGTTGAAATGGAAAAGGGCGTTTATGATGCAGAAACTAAACTTCCACAGAGTTTAGATACTTATGGCGCAGGCTATATTGATAAAGAAAATGAAGTAATTTTTGGTCTTCAAACAGATAAACCTCTTAAAAGGGGCATATATCCAAAAGGCGGATTTAGAATGGTTGAAACCGCTTTAAAAGCTTATGGATATGAAATAGATCCACTTACAAAAGAAATTTTTACAAAATATAGAAAAACCCATAATGATGGCGTTTTTTCGGCTTATGATGATGATATTAAAGCTTGCAGACATTCACATATAATTACTGGTTTGCCTGATGCTTATGGCAGAGGCAGAATTATTGGCGACTATAGAAGAGTTGCTTTATATGGTGTTGATAGATTGATAGAAGAAAAACAAAAGGATTTTAAAAATCTTGGCGGTGAAGAATGCAATGAAGATATTATAAGAAAAAGAGAAGAAATAACCGAACAAATTTTAGCTTTAAAAGCCTTTAAAAATATGTGTTCTAAATATGGTTTTGATGTGTCAAAACCTGCACGAAATGCGAGGGAAGCGGTTCAATGGGTTTATTTTGCATATTTGGGTGCTGTAAAAGATCAAGACGGCGCTGCAATGTCTATAGGCAGAATTTCAACTTTCCTTGACATTTATATTGAAAAGGACATCAAAGAAGGAAAATTAACAGAGGAAGAGGCTCAGGAGTTGATAGATCAGATGATTATCAAATTGAGAATTGTTAGATTTTTAAGAACTCCAGAATATAATGAACTATTTACTGGAGATCCAACTTGGGTAACGGAATCAGTTGGCGGCATGGGTGTTGACGGAAGAAGTCTCACTACAAAAACTTCTTTTAGATTTTTGCATACTCTTTATAATTTAGGTCCTGCACCAGAACCAAACCTAACAATTTTGTGGTCTGAAAGATTGCCGGAAAATTGGAAAAAATTTTGCGCAAAAGTTTCAATAGACACATCGGCAATTCAATATGAAAACGATGACTTAATGAGGCCGCTCTATGGGGATGATTACGGCATAGCTTGTTGTGTTTCGTCAATGAAAATTGGAAAGCAAATGCAATTTTTTGGAGCAAGAGCAAATTTAGTAAAATGCATGCTTTATGCTATAAATGGCGGTAAAGACGAAATTACAGGCGAACAAGTTGCTCCAATCTTTGAACCAATTACAAGTGAATATTTAAATTATGATGAAGTAATAGTTAAATTTAACCAAATGATGAAATGGTTGGCTAAAACTTATTGCAATGCGTTGAAAATAATTCATTATATGCATGACAAATATGCCTATGAAGCTTACGAAATGGCCTTGCATGACACAGATGTTGAAAGATTTGAGGCTTCAGGTATAGCAGGTGTTTCAATAGTTGCAGATTCACTAAACGCCATAAAAAATTGCAAAGTAAAAGTTAAAAGAAACGAGCAAGGTTTAGCCGTTGATTTTGAACGAGAAGGCGACTATATTCCTTTTGGAAATAATAATGATGAATCAGATAAATTTGCTGTTGACACTGTAAAAACATTTATGGGATATATGGGCTCTCATGAAACTTACAGAGACGCAATTGCAACTCAGTCTATATTAACAATTACTTCAAATGTCGTATATGGAAAGAAAACCGGCAATACTCCTTGTGGAAGAAGAGCTGGAACACCATTCGCACCGGGCGCAAACCCAATGAATGGAAGAGATACTTGCGGTGCCATCGCAGCTTTAAGCTCTGTAGCCAAACTGCCTTTTGCATATTCAAGAGACGGCATTTCATATACATTCGCAATCACTCCTGCAGCTTTAGGCAAAGAAAAAGACGCTCAAGTTAATAATTTAATTTCATTGCTTGACGGTTATTTCACACGAAAAGGCGGACAGCATTTAAATGTAAACGTATTTAAAAAAGAGTTGCTTGAAGACGCAATGAAACACCCAGAAAAATATCCTCAATTGACAATTAGAGTTTCCGGTTATGCTGTTAATTTTATTAAATTGACGAAGGAACAGCAGTTGGATGTGATTAACAGGACGATTAATAGCTGTATGTGAGTTGTTATAATAGCAGTGTAGAATATAAGCTTCCAAAGGTTGATTGGCAGCCATGTATAATTTTGGCTAATTTATTTTTATAGACAATAAAAAATATTAATACATAATTTTAACATGCTAAATATTAAAACTATGTGTTTATTAGAAAATACTTCCCTAGAAAAATATTCTATCGTTTTTTATTAATTATTGTCTTACCAGTATTTATAATACAATTAGTCTCCAGCTATGTTTTTTATCAAAATCATATACAAAAAGTAGTTAAGAAAATTTCAAATGATACAATTCAAAAAGTAATTTTTATTAATAATAATTATACACTTAATTCGGATTTTAATGAAATCAATATTAAGGTAAATTTTTTGAAAAATTCAAAAATACCAAAAAGAAAACTTTTAAAGAAATCTGATAAATATTTCTTTTTTAATCAAGAGCAGTTCTTTATTCAATCACTATTAAAAGATATAAAAGAGCCAATGGCAGTTGATGATATAGGCGATTATTATGTCATTTCTATACAAAAAACAGGGGGGGTGCTGAAAATTACCGTTGTAAAAAAAGATTTAATAGTAAAAACAGCAAATGTTTTTATGGCTTGGAATGTTGCTTTATCCATTATTACTTTGCTGATTGCAATTATTTTTATGAAAAATCAGTTGAAGCCTATTAATCTATTAAAAAAACATGTGAAAAATTTTTCATTAAATCAAAAAATAAGCCCAATAAAACCAACTGGATCAGCAGAAATAAGAGATTTAACTATTTCCTTCATTGAAATGGAAAAAAGACTAAAAAAATTTATAAACCAAAGAACAATAATGTTGGCTGGCATATCCCATGATTTAAGAACGCCACTAACCCGAATGAAGCTTGAATTGGAAATGATGAATAGTCCTTCAAAAAAATATTTGGCTGAAGATATTGAATTTATGGAAAAAATTATAAATCAATATTTAAATTTTATAAAAAATATTAAAAGTGAAGATAAATCCATGACTAATATTTATGATTATGTGGAAGAATATGTAGAAGACTATAAAAAGATTAATAAAAATATAAGTTTAAAAACAAACGCTCTTGAAAAGAATGAATTAGTTTTAATACAGCAGCTAGCATTTAAGAGGGTCTTAGACAATATTGTTAATAATGGATTGAAGTTTGGGAGCAAGGTTATAATTACAATTTCGAAACAAAATAAAAGAATTTTAATGAGTATAGACGATAATGGCAATGGAGTTAAAGAGGAACTCTTGGATAAATTAACAGAACCATTTTTTAAAGTTGATGAGTCAAGAAGTGTTAGAAAGGGAGTTGGATTGGGTTTGTCTATAGCAAAAGAAATTGTTTTGGCAAATAATGGAACGATAAAATTTAGTAAATCAAAAAAAATGAGTGGTTTAAGTGTTGAAATTGGTTTGAGTATAATATAGAATGTTATTTATTAATTTATATATTAGAACTATTGGTAAAAAACAGTTTTTATATTTAATTTTGTGTAGTTGGATTTAACTTGATTTGTAGCTTTCCTTTGTAGTTGTCATGTAGCTCCCCTTTGTCAACTCCGTTGACATTTCCCCTCAAGGATGGGAAAGATTAGTGTAGTGGCGAAGGCGGAGGGGAAAGATT
>CAZBNS010000093.1:0-5633 GCA_964493475.1 uncultured Rhizobiaceae bacterium
TAGTACGGTAGTTCGTTTGTTGGCACGCTGTCACCCTGCGGAACATCGTCCATCTCGTAAAACCGTGTGGTTGCACCTTCAAAGCCGCATAGAAATTTCATTGTTCCGATATTCCTTCCCTTGGCAAAGTGAAGCATAGCCGTGCCTTTCGTTTCTTTGTCCGAAAACTCACCTGAATACCTCCTACCGTATTCCTCTGGCCTATAGACAAGGCAAACAATATCTGCCGCCTCTGCTATCTGACCAGATGCCCTAAGCCTGTTCATTGTTGGCTCTGGGTTCTGTTGATCACGGTTCAACTGTGATAGGGCGATAATCCAAATATCAAGGTCTTTCGCCAGGTTTTTCAACCGCCTTGCAACGTCCCCCATCTGCTGTTCAGCGTTAAGCCCCTTCATGTTCACGTTCAATATCTGTAGGTAGTCAATGACAGCCCCATCAATATTGTGCCGTTTTTTCAGCGTTCTAATTGACGAAATGATGGTATCAATATTTGATGAAGACCTTTCGTCAAAAAACACCCGTTTTCCACTCAGCCGTCCTATACCCGTGTCAAGTTTTCTAAACTGCCTCTCATCCAATCGTCCGTACATGATGGCCGTTGATGGTATCCCCGATTCGGGCGAAAGCATACGGGACACAAGTTGTGTGTTTCTCATCTCAAGCGAAAAGATACCGACACCAGCACCAGCCTTAACGGCGTTGATAACCATCGACAAAGCTAAGGCCGTTTTTCCCTGCGATGTTTCGCCAGCGATGATAATCAAGTCTGATGGTTGAAGGCCGCCTGCCTTGCTGTCAAATTTACTGAATCCTGTTGGATCACCAAGCAACGGCGCATCGCCTTTTGCGTTTGCGTTGACCTGCTCAATAACCTCACCGATAACATCATCAATGGTCTTTATGTGGTCTCCGCCAGTCATGTATAAACCAGATAGCCGTTGTTCGACCTCGGCCATTATCTCGTCTGTCGGCTGCGATTCATCCTCCCCGCATGATTTCAAGTACAACCCAATGCTTATTAGTGACCTCCTTCGTGCAAGGTCGGAAAGGATTGCTGCGTGTTGGTAAACATCAAACGTTGAATTTCCGATAATATCGGTCAGCGTCAGAATGTCAACCGTGCCGCCCAATTCTTGATAAACAGTCATCATGTCTGGCCTGTTTCCCCTGTCTGATATATGGCAGCAGGCATCATAGATTTTAGCGTGTTCTGGAACAAAGAAACAATCTTGTGTAAGGATTTCCCTTACTTCGTCAAGCTTGCCCCGTTCACCGATAATCGTTCCAAGAACAAGTTTCTCTATCTGTTTGTTGTGTGGTATTTTCATTTGATATTTTTAATAAACGTTATTGCTGTTCGATAAACAGACAGGTATCTGTCGTTTAGTTTTTTATAGTTCTCCATTTGGTCAAGGGCGGTAGACAGCTTTTCCCTTCCGTACTTTTCAATAAGCGTGTTTAGATTTTCTTCTGTCATCTGTTGGCTTAGTCGTGATACGTTAGGGTAGTTGGTTTTTAGCCAATGGTTGAAAATTTGAAATTTCGTTTGCTCACCTACTTCTTTACCTTCTTGTCTTTCTTTTTCTTCTTCTCTTTCTTCTAATGTGTTTTTCTGCTGTTCTTTTGCTGTCTTTCTGCTGTTCTTCTGCTGTCTATTCTGCTGTTCTTCTTGTTGGTATAAATCATAATTAACTATCGTAACTAACAGACACACATTGTTTTTGTGTTGTATAATCTGCTGTTCTTTTTCAAGGTCATTCAGGAAAGACCGAACCTTTGTCCTTGACCATCTCCATCTGTCTGATAATTCAACCTCGCTTCTTGCCACCTGCCCTCTGTTGACATCTATCTTAACTCCACGCTTGTAAAAGAATGACTTATTAAAGTTTGCAAGTAGTAGTAAATCAACCCATGCTTGACCCCTTGAAAACTGCTCACACTTCCAAAGGGGGTTTTCGGCTATCCGCCGATGCAATTTAATCCAGCCGTCCATGATTATAACGAATTAGGAATGTAATACCCAGATTCCTCTTTGAAAATAATCCCATCAATATTATAGTCATAAGTATAAAATGTAATGGAGTTTATTGAAGGGCGCGTGTAGCTTAACGGCACAGTATTAAACAAGTCTGGCAAATAGCAAAAACTACCAGATAAGTCAATGCTTCCACCTATAAGTACGATGTTTATCTCCTTTTTTCCATATATTTCTGTATGCCTTTCGCATATCCAATAGTTTGAAAAAATGCGCCAATACCTATCTTGTCTTCCTTTAATTCATAAATAGTAATATCAAGATATTTTTCAAAATGCTCCCCATCGTAATTAGTCCTTGATATGGTTAATAGGTCAATCCTCCCATATTCGCCAACTGATACTTGCCTCATCATTCGACCATCAACGCACAATCCCCTTGATTCTAATTGCTCTTTTGTTGCATTAAAAATGATTTCTTCCAAATCTTTTTCATAAAACTTTTTCATTCCGATTCTGTTTTAGTGTTATACTTTTTTGTAAACGTAATTAGCCAAAAAAATGTTATAGCAGTTTGCCATATTTACTAAGTATCAACCTCTTCTCTTCATCTGAAAAGCTGTTATCCTTCATCTTCTTTCCAAATGTGACACGGGTTGTCTTTATTGTTTCGATTAAAGCCTCCTGCTTTACTCCGAACTCATTCATCAATCTTTCCAGCTTCAGTTTAAACATTTTTGTTTATTCTTAGTTCAAAAACAACCCCTTATCGGGGTATGCTTTGCAAATATACAACATATAAATCGGTTTGTCAATAGGTAGGCGAAAAAAAATCGGGGCGTTTAGGATTTTGGACACCACCCTTTCGGCACGTGCCTTGCTCGTCCATGCGCCCCGATTGTGATTACAGCCGTTCAAAGGTGTTACCGTTGCCCGTCATGACAAAATATTCGCATTGAACAAATTCAGTCTTTCTCAATATTGGCATGGCGGTACCTCCAATCCCAACAATGAACAGACGTATCCTGTCCCGTAAATGCTCTGGCTGTTCAACCAACAGTTCATCAAATTTTGAAGTGCAACCCCTTCTGGCAATCTGGTAGAAATTACCAAGTTCAAAGTTTTTGATAACTTGCTCAAACGGTTTGCTTTCATCCTCCCGTGTTTCTTCAATAATTCTCAATGTGTACATTTGTGTATGAATTTATATATTTGCCACTATTGGCATTGGTAAATATACTACTTTTTAATCAATCTTGATAAGGGGCTGATTTTTTCCATCTTGTAGACTAACATCGCCGCATCCCTCGAATGTTCGGACGTTCGCCCTTGCCATCCTGTGATGTTGCGGAATGTTTCGGCCGACAACTTGGTGCTGTTATTGCGTGGTGCAACCATTTCAAAGTGTATGCCTTTGTCCGTTAGGAAGTCTTCCCAGATTGACGCATCCCGCTTGATTGACCCCGCTCCTTGCAACGCCTCTCTGCCCTTGTTTCCAAGCCATTTGCGCAGCCGTGCATCCTCAACACGTACAAACACCTCCCCGCTTAAATGGAGGGCTAAGACGGCCTCCATTGCGTTGTGGATGAATGTCGTTTCAATGCTGATGAAACCGTGCCTGTAGACGGCTATCCCCGTGTGCTTGCCTGTGTCGATACCTACGAATGTCATTGTTTTTGTTTTTGTAAAACGTTGGGTTTATATCGGTGTTATAAGCCATTTAAGAAACGATACCATCACGGTAGAATTTCCTATTAAGATTATAACAAGCGATACACACATCTTCATAAGCACCTTTGTATCGTGTCTTATTTTCATTGTGTGTATCTATTACCTCCCATTTGTTATTTACACAAATCTTTTGAAACCTTCTTTCGGTGCTTAGACTTGGCATTTCTACTTGTTCATTTATTATTTCAATCATAATTTTAAATATTAAAAACGGCTTATAACACGGTGTATAGCAAATAAGCCATTAAAGTTTGTACTAAATTTGAAAAGTTCGTGCGTGGCTTACTTGCCATACACTCGTCCGTTACCCTATCACCGCCCTCACCACGGCATCAATGACGTACTCCCGTGCGTGCTTCGTGGTGAACACGGGAACCATCCTGTGCGGGCAATTGACGCCCCTGATTTCAGTAGGAATGGCAGCTTCAATGCGCCGCCTTAAATCTTCTTTTTTGTTCATCGTTCTGTAGTTTAAGTTTTCAAAAACGGTTACGGCTGCTTGAAAAGTGTTAAAATGCAAATGTTAAAATAAGCATTTAACGAAACATTAACAGCCGTAAACCGTTGTAAGTTAGTAAAAATTAGAAACATTTGCAAGTTAAATCTTTTCGTAAATGGCAAATTCGCTGTTGATAACCTTGTAGTTGATTTCACCGCTTGAACGCAATTCACGCAGCCTGCGCATGATTGTGCCGTCCATACACCCAGGGCGTCCAAGGCGTACCCGTACATTCATAACAAAGATAATAGCGTGAAAGGTCTTGTTCATCGCCTCGTATTCAAGCCTAACGGCATCAAGTACTGAAATTTCTGATTTCTTTTTCATAGCGTGTCGATTAGTGATTCAATTCTAAGGTCTTCCATAGTGGGCAGGCGAACCCCGTGTTCGGCTGCGGTGTCTGCCTTGATTTGGTCAAGGATAGCGGAAAACTCGTTGGTCTTGAGGTCTGATGTTCCTCCGCTCACGAAGTCCCCGTTAGCCCTGTACGAACATCCAGCGGGGTTATAGCGTTCGCCCCAATATTGGTATATTTCCCGCTCATCGTTCCCCGTTTCGTTGGCCATCAAGCGCACCCACGCCCAGAAAAGTCTGTTTTGCGGGCTGTTGCGTTTGGGTTTGTCGATGGTGATAGCCCATTGCCCGTCTTTTAGTCGGGTAAGCTCACGGGTGACAAAGGACAGGATGCGGTCATGCGGCAGCACCCCGTCTTTCTTTTCAAACCGCAGGGTCATTGTCTTTGATTGTTAGTCTGATAAATCCTTTTTTCTCTGATGGCACTTTGTACCTTGCGCACAGGTCGGGGTTCTCGGCCTCCAGCTTTTTGGTATCAAGCCGTTGGGTTGTCGTTGGAAGGACACGGGTAATCATTAGCCTTTCGGTGTCAATCTTTTTCGTTCCCGTCCGTTCCATCTCCGCCTCAATCTTTGAAAGCACGTCAGCCTTCACCGCTTCAAGGCGTTTAGCTTCGATTTGCAGCGTTATTAATGCCTGTTCGATGTCCACAAGCTTTTGGATGTCTGTGGTGTCAGAAGCGACACATAAACCGCCCTTTTCGGCCTCCAGCAACTCGATGACCTTTCCTCTCTCAATTGGTTCAACGGCTGTCACACGACAGACTTCACCACGTAGGTGTGCAACGTAAAGGTTTTTTGGTGCGTACCCGTTTTGTAGTTCAAAGAGGTATGCGGCGATAGATAGCTGCCAGCGCACCCGCTCCGTGTCGATTTCCTTTGTTGTCTTGTAGTCCCAGATACCATCTTCTGTCACGAGGTCAATATTGGTAGCAAAATACTCGTTGTCGCTAACAGTATATTCGGTTTCCGTGTAGGGTTGGTTGAAGTCGTTGATCATGTAAAACCATTCGACAAATGCCTTTGCTTCGGGCGTTGTTGGCTTAATGTCAATGGTAAAGTAGGCGTCTAAC
>CAZBNS010000094.1:0-5597 GCA_964493475.1 uncultured Rhizobiaceae bacterium
TAATTTCTTCAACAAATAAGCGAAATTTTAATGTGTTAGCACTTGTTGAACAGAAAAAATTAGTTAATGATTTTACTATTATCAACGATTCATTGTACTCATTATCCAAAAGAGAACCATCTATTAATTCTCAAATAAATAAGGAATTATTTGCAGTAAGAACTTATTTTGCAGGCATTGAAAATGATTTTGAGGATAATGCAATTTCCCAAATAAATGTAAATCAACAGAAAGTACTTACTTCAGTTAATAATTTGTCGTTATTTCTTTCAGAAGTTATAAAAAAATTACAGGAGCAACAGGCTAATTCTCAGCCTGGTAATAAAAATTGTAATAAACCTGGGAATAATCCTAATCCTAATAGTATGAAGTCATCTATGCAAAGTATGCAAAAAAGTTTGCAGCAACAGTTAGAAAAAATTATGCAAATGATGAAACAAGGTGACCAAGGTAAAGCAATGCAGAATGAATTAGGTAAGGCAATTTCTCAGCAAGAGGCTATGCATAATATGCTTCAGCAAATGATGAATCAAGGTCAGGTTGGGAGCAATGCTTATGAAACTTTAAAACAAGCCGATCAGCTTTTGGATAAAGTAAGAGAAGATATTTTGAGAAATAATATTTCTAATTCAACTATTGAACGTCAGAAACAAATTATGACGCGATTGCTGGAGGCAGAAAAGGCTGAAAATGAAAGAGATTTAGAAGAGAAAAGAAAATCGGACAGTGCAAAGGAACAATTCCTTAGTAAACCTAATACAAAGTTAGATGATGAACGTTTTCAAATTAACTATGAAGAGAAATTGTTAAAAAATAAATTAATTTTAAATAGTTTTTACCAGTCTAAATTTCAAAAATATATGTTTACGCTTGATAGTATTAATGGAAAAGTTAATCAGCATAGCATCCTCGAAAAATAATCTCTATGAGGTTGATAATTTTTTGCAGTCTATATTTAGCGAGTATGGAATTGATAAGCGTATGCATTTTAATATATATTTAACTTTAAGTGAGGCTATTAACAACGCTATGCAGCATGGTAATCAATTTGATTCAACTAAATTTGTAAATGTTTATTTTTTTCAATCGAGTAGTTCTTATGAATTTATCATTGAAGACGAAGGTTCAGGATTTGATATTACTAAAGTTCCAGATCCCATAATTACTGAAAATATTAGAAAGGAATCGGGTAGGGGACTTTTTTTAATGAAAACATATACAGATAGTTTCGAGGTCATGAATAATGGAAGAATCGTTAAATTAATTTTTAATAAGCATTGTGATTAATTTTTTTGAGCAAGAGTGTAAAAGACCACAACTTGATTATAGAAAAATAAAGAAGTGGGTTAGATTAGTTGTAGAACTACATAATTTCCGGTTAGGAGATGTATCAGTAGTTTTTTGTTCAGACAGCTTTTTGTTGGATTATAATATTAAATATTTGAATCACAACTATTTAACTGATATTATTACTTTCAATTACAATGATACTAATGTTATATCTGGCGATTTATTTATAAGTATTGATACTGTCTCTCGTAATGCTGTTGAATATAATGTACCTGTTGATCATGAAATTTTACGTGTGATAATTCATGGTATTCTTCATCTAATTGGTTTTGATGATAAAAATGATGAGGATGTTTTAAAAATGAGAGAACAAGAACAACTTTCATTAGATTTATTTTTTTCTTTTCAGTAATTGATTTCAGTTACTTATCTATTTTTTTAAAATTATTAGAATGAAGTTTTCGTATGATGTAATTGTTGTAGGTGCAGGACATGCAGGGTGTGAAGCAGCAATGACAGCAGCTACTATGGGTTCAAAGGTTTTACTTATAACCATGGATATGACTAAGATAGCACAAATGTCATGTAATCCAGCTATGGGTGGCATAGCTAAAGGTCAGATTTTACGCGAAATTGATGCCTTAGGAGGATATGCTGGTATTGTCACTGATGAATCAACAATTCAATTCAGAATGTTAAACCGTTCGAAAGGTCCAGCCATGTGGAGCCCCAGGGCACAATGTGACCGAATGGTTTTTACAAAAGTTTGGAGACAGTATCTCGAACAGAATTTGAATGTAGATTTATGGCAAGGTATTGTTACGCAACTTATGTTTGATGAAAATAAAGTCACTGGTGTAATTTCAGATCTAGGAGTCCATTTTTATTCAAAAACTTTAATTTTAACAAATGGTACTTTTTTAAATGGTCTAATGCATGTTGGCCAAAATAAATTTCATGGAGGTAGAATTTCTGAGCCCGAATCCAAGTTTATTAGTGATCAACTTCATAATATAGGTTTTACTGTTGGACGAATGAAAACAGGTACCCCTGTTAGAATTGATGGTAGAAGCGTTGATTTCAGTAAGTTAACTGAGCAAGAAGGAGACAATGATTTTTATAAATTTTCTTTTCTTCCTGAGATTTCGTCAAAACTAAAACGCTTGACCTGTTATATTACTTATACGAATCTCAACACTCATAAAATTCTAGAAAAAGGCTTCGATGAATCTCCAATGTTCGATGGAACCATTCAGAGCGTAGGGCCAAGATATTGTCCAAGTATTGAAACTAAATTGAAAACTTTTGCCGATAAAGATAAACATCAATTATTTTTAGAACCAGAAGGAGAAAACACTATAGAATTTTATCTTAATGGCTTTTCATCTTCTTTACCCTGGGAAGTTCAATTAGAAGGATTGAGGAGTGTCGAAGGTTTTGAGAATGTTAAAATTTTTAGGCCTGGTTATGCTATCGAATATGACTATTTCGATCCAACCCAATTAAAACATACTCTTGAGACAAAACTTATTGAAAACTTATTTTTTGCAGGACAAATTAATGGCACTACTGGGTATGAAGAAGCAGGAGCTCAAGGTTTAATTGCTGGCATTAATGCTCACAATAAATGTTTTGGCAAAGAAGAATTTACTTTAGCCAGAGATGAAGCTTATATTGGGGTTTTAATCGACGATTTGGTTACTAAAGGTGTTGATGAACCATATAGAATGTTTACTTCCAGGGCTGAATATAGAATTTTGTTACGTCAAGACAATGCTGATGAACGATTAACTCAGAAAGGTTTTGATATTGGTTTAGCTTCTAAACTTAGGGTTGATTTATTGAATGAAAAGATTTTTAAACGCAATGAATTAATCAATTTTGTAAGAAACTTTAGTGTTAAACCTGATCAAATTAATAATTTTCTTATCTCAAGAGACTCTGCCACATTAAAACAAGGTGTAAAACTAATTGATATTATTTTACGACCTCAAGTTGTGTTAAATGATTTAATTAAAGAGGTTGGTGAATTAAAAGAATTTGTTGCCTCTTTAGGTCAGCGCAAAGAAGAAATTTTACATTCTGCTGAAATTCTAATCAAATATTCTGGTTATATTGAACGAGAAAAGTTAATTGCTGATAAATTTAAAAGATTGGATGATATTGTAATAGAAGATCGTTTTGACTATTTGTCGATAAATACTCTTTCGACTGAAGCACGAATTAAACTTAATTCAATACAGCCAAAAACTATTGGACAGGCAAGCAGAATTCCTGGTGTTTCTCCATCTGATATTAGTATACTTTTAGTAATGTTGGGACGATAGTTTCACGTGGAACATGATTAAAAAAATTTGTGGAAATATTTACGACCATCAATTTGGCCATTTCAGAAAAGGTTCCATAACCTTTTCTGAAAAAATTATTTCGATTTATTTTGATGAAAATGTAGTTGGCGACAATTTTATTTTACCTGGATTAATCGATTCGCATGTTCATATTGAAAGTTCAATGATGTCGCCGGTGAACTATGCAAACGAAGCTTTACGACATGGTGTTGTTGCAGCTATTGCCGATCCGCATGAAATTGCTAATGTTTGTGGTCTTTCTGGTGTTGAGTATATGGTGAAGAGTGCATCATTATCGCCGATGAAAATTTTTTTTGGTGCTCCAAGTTGCGTTCCAGCTACTTCTTTTGAAACTTCTGGGTCTACTTTATCTTCAAATGAGATCTCTATTCTTTTCAAAAATAATACTTGCTGGCATTTATCAGAAGTGATGAATTTTCCGGGAGTTATTGCACATGAAAAAGATGTTCTCGACAAAATTCAAATTGCAAGAGATTTTAATAAAATCATTGATGGTCATGCTCCGGGCTTACAAGCCGATTTATTGAAAGAATATGTTTCTTTTGGCATTTCAACCGATCATGAATGTACTTCAATAGAAGAATCAAAAGAAAAAATTGAGTTGGGAATGAAAATCCTACTTCGAAGGTCAAGTGCCTCAAATGATTTTCTCAATTTGATGGATCTTATTTCTTCAAACGAAGATGATGTTATGCTATGTACCGACGATTGTCATCCTGATGATTTACAAAATGGGTATATCGACGAGATGATAAAAGATGCTTTACAACGAGATTTTCCATTAAAAAAGCTATTAAAAGCAGCTACTTTTAATCCTGTTTTTCATTACAATCTACCAGTTGGAATTCTAAATATTGGTTCATTTGCTGATTTTATTGTAGTCGACTGTCTTGAAAATTTTACTGTTTTAGAAACCTATATCAATGGTAAATGTGTTTATAACGGAAATACTGTTATCTCTATTGATGAAAAAATATTGCCTGTTAATAATTTTTTTTCGAATAAGCTTACTTTAAATGATTTGAAGGTTTTAAATGACAAGCATTCTTTATTGAATGTTATTGAGATAATTCCTAATTCTTTACTTACAAATAAGCTTATATTGCCTATTGATGTTACACAGCAATATATATTTTCAGACATAGAAAATGATATTCTTAAAATTGTTGTTTTAAACAGATATACAAAAGATAAACCTTCTATTGGTTTTATTAAAGGATTTGGAATTAAAAAAGGAGCGTTTGGTTCTACTGTTGCTCACGATTCTCATAATATAATTGTTGTAGGAACTGATGATTTTTCAATTTTAAGTGTAATTAATGCCTTGCAGCAGTCTCTGGGTGGATTAGCTTTTTTTAATGGTAATACAATAAATTTATTACCCCTACCTATCGGAGGTTTAATGAGCAATGAGTCTTGTGATATTGTCTCAGCTCAGTATAAATCATTAACGGATGAAGTTAGATCTGTTGGTTGTACATTAAAATCTCCTTTTATGACTCTAGCTTTTATGTCGCTTTTAGTAATTCCTAAACTTAAAATTGGTGATCGTGGCTTATTTGATGTTGATTCTTTTAGTTTTACGGAGCTTTTAATGTAGTTATGCATTATAACTCTCATCTCAAAAATTTAGTTTCTGCCTTACCGCACGAACCAGGAATTTATCAATATTTTGATAAAGATGGGACGATTATTTATATTGGTAAAGCTAAAGACTTAAAAAAACGAGTTTCTTCATATTTTACAAAAACTCATGATAATAGGAAAACTGCAATTCTTGTTCGTAATATTATTGATATTAAAACTATCGTTGTAGAAACAGAACAAGATGCCTTGATCCTTGAAAACAATCTAATAAAAAAGTATCAACCGAAGTACAATATTCTTCTTAAAGACGATAAAACGTATCCTTGGATTTGTGTTAAAAATGAATTATTC
>CAZBNS010000095.1:0-5378 GCA_964493475.1 uncultured Rhizobiaceae bacterium
TCCCGTACTTTGGCGAGAAATATTTAGATGAAATCACTCTTGTTATGATAAAAGATTTTATGCATTCACTTAGCTTAAAATATCGTCCAAAAACAGTGAGCAATGGTGTTACTTTAATGGGAAGCATTTTAAAATGGGCGTTCGAGAATGGTTTTATAGAATATAATCCGTATTTAGGAATTAAAAATTCGCGAGTGAGGTACAAAAAATGAACAAATTAAAACTGGCAAACAAAGCGTATGAACTTTATTCCATCGAAAACCTTTCCGCAGATGAGATTGCCGGACGTCTCGAAATTTCACGCAGGACGGTTTTCAATTGGATGAAAAAATATAATTGGGTAAAAAAGCGTATAAATATTGAAGAGATCAAAAATAGTTTCGGTAGAGACACGGAAGAACTTGCATTAAAAATGATGAAAAAAATATCATCTGACATTGATGCAGGCAGAAAGCTCAGCCAGGAAGAACTTTATTCGGTTATGAATATTTTGGAGCACTTGCCTGCCTTGAAAAAATCAATGAAACTCCCGCCCTTAATAAATCCTGCCAAACCCAAAACTTTAACTTCCGATATGGTTGCTAAAATTCAAAGAGATATTTTAGGAATGTAAATATTAAATAAACGACTCGGCTATTCTATGTTGCTTTTGTTTACAAAAAAAGGTCAAACATCTTGTTCGTTGTATAATAGCTATGTAGTTTAGGGGTTGAATCAAAACACTGGAGACTTTGGGATGACAAGAAAAAGATCTTGCGGATCATTGAAAATTCAATTAATAAAAAAGTCACGGGAATCAGCTCTTTCAGCTGTTCAAATTTTTAACAATCCTAATATTTTATTTAAGTCTGAAACATATATTGTTTTAATGATTATTGCATGGACATATTTATTGCATGCATATTTCAGGGAGCAAAAGGTTGATTACAGGTATATTGATAAAAGAAGAACGACAACAAGTAGAAAAGTTTATCAAACACGTGATGGAGACTATCTTTATTGGGATTTAACTCACTGTTTAAAGCATGTCAAGAATCCTGTAAGCAAGGATTGCAAAAATAATTTAAACTTTTTAATAGGCTTGCGAAATAAAATTGAACATAAAATGGTTGGGGAATTGGATGATTTATTGGGGGCTAGATTTCAAGCTTGTTGCTTAAATTACAACAAATATATTTCAGAATTGTTTGGAGAAAATTATTCTATTGATAAATATTTATCATTTTCTTTGCAATTTTCAAAATTGAGTAAAGAACAAAGAGAATTAATTGAAGAATATAATCTACCTGAAACAATTGAAACATATATCAAAACATTTGATTCAGGATTGACTTCTGAAGAATATAATAACGAAGAATATGCTACTCGATATTTATTTGTACCTAAAAGTGCAAATAGACCCGGGCAAGCTGATAGAGTTATAGAATTTGTAAAAGAGGATTCAGAATTGGCAGAAGGTATTAATAAAGAATATGTTTTAATAAAAGATGCTGAAAAGCCAAAATTTTTAGCAAAAAATATAATTGCTGAAATGAATGAACTAGGTTTTAAAAAGTTTAACAGAAATCATTTTATCAAATTATGGCAAGAAAACGATGCAAAAAACCCTACAAAAAATTATGGAATTTATGTCGCAGATAAATATTGGTACTGGTATCAAAATTGGATGGATTTTGTTAAGCAGTATTGCGAAGAGAATAGAAGCATGTATGTCTAAGAAAGTATATAATAAAATCCATAAAATAAAAGCTTAAACAAGTTGAGAATTTTAAAAAAAACAAAAAATGATTAGGAGAAGTAATGTCAAAGAAAAAAGAACTTAAAATAATAAATTCCACGGAAGAATTTTTGATTTTTTCATTACAAAATCAAACAGATGGCATTCAGGTTTTTGTTAAAGACGAAAATTTATGGATGAGCCAAAAATTAATGGCACAATTGTTTGATTGCAGCACCGACAATATTAGCCTGCACCTGAAAAATATTTATGAAGATGGAGAATTAGACCAAAGTTCAACTACCGAGGATTTCTCGGTAGTTCAAAAAGAAGGTAATAGAAACGTTCCGCGTCCGACCAAGCTTTATAATTTAGACGCAATTATATCCGTTGGATATCGAGTAAATTCTCACAAAGCAACACAATTTCGCCAATGGGCAACTAAAATCTTAAAAGAGTTCACTATCAAAGGCTTTGTTTTGGACAACCAAAGGCTTAAAAACGGAGCATTCTTTGATAAAGATTACTTTGAGGACTTACTTTCACAAATTCGAGAAATTCGTGCAAGTGAACGAAGATTTTACCAAAAAATTACAGATATTTATGCAACGGCTGTGGATTATAATAAAAATGATAAAATTACTAAAACTTTTTTTGCCACTGTCCAAAACAAGCTCCATTTCGCAATACATGGGCAAACAGCATCGGAACTCATTGTTGGTAGAGCAGATAGTGAAAAAACAAATATGGGATTAACATCTTGGAAGCATTCGCCTGATGGAAAGATTTTGGAGTCGGATGTTGCCATTGCAAAAAATTACCTTACAAAAGATGAGCTGGATGGACTTGATAGGATTGTTAGTATGTATTTGGATTATGCTGAAATGCAGGCTAAACGTAATGTTCCGATGACAATGGCAGATTGGGCAAAAAAACTTGATGCGTTTTTAAAATTTAATGAACGTGAACTTTTGACAAACGCAGGCAAGATAAGTCAGGAATTTGCAAAACAACACGCCGCAACCGAATTTTCAAAATATCGTATAATTCAAGATAAATTATTTTTATCTGATTTTGATAAAGAACTTTCTCAGATAAAAGCAATTGAAAAGAAAGATATATATTAATTTTTTTTGTGAACTGTACCCTAAAAAGTGGACAATAAAAGTTTAACTTTGTTGTTTACTAAAAGAAAGAGGTACAAAATGCCAAAGAATACCAAAAGAACAATTACAGAAGAACAAAAACAAATTCTGCTTGAAAATCCTAACGTTGAGGATGTTGGAAAAGTTTCAATTTATTACACTAAGGCCTTTAAGGAAAGGGCTTTGGAGCTCTATTATCAAGGTTATACTCCTAAGAAAATCTTTATTGACACAGGGTTTGATTTGAATATTATTGGTAAAACTGCCCCTGCAACTTGCCTTAGTAATTGGCGCTTTCACGATAAAGCAAAAAAGAAAAAAACTACAAAATATTTAGCTAAACAAACAAAGAAGAATTCTGCTCTTAAGTCTGTTATTGAAGAAAACAAATATCTTCGCGCAGAAAATGAATTCTTAAAAAAGCTGCAGGCACTGGAAGAAATTTTCGGGTAAGCCCTTATTTGAAGTACCAAATTATTTCTACAATCAAGGATTTTCCAATCTGTATTCTTTGTAAAATTGCGAAAGTTTCTAAAAGCGGTTATTACAAATGGTGGAAGAATGCAGATAAAATTAAAAATGAACCCGATGCACTTTTGATTGCGGAAATATTTTTCCGGCATAAGAAAAAAGCAGGTTTCAGGACAATAAAAATGAAACTTTTGCAGGAGTATGGCTTGACAATGAATCACAAAAAAATAATTAGAATAATGAAAAAATATGATATGCGGACAAAAATCAGAAAAGCAAATCCGTACAAAGCTGCGGCTAAAATCCGTCAGGAAAATTTAACTTGTGAAAATGTTTTGAACAGAGAATTCAAGCAGAAAAAACCTTACGAAGCTTGTTCAATAGATATTACCTACCTGAAATATTCAGGAACAACTGCTTTTTTAAGTACATTATTAGATGTAAAAACAGCGGAAGTATTTGCATACAGCTTATCAACGACCTTAAGAATGGATTTTATTTTTGAAACTGTACTTGCAGGAGTTGAAAATACTCCCGAAAAATATCGTCAAAAAATAATCTATCATTCAGATAGAGGCATACATTTTACGAATAATGATTACAAATATCTTTTGAAAGAAAACGGAATCATCCAATCAATGTCTGCAGTAGGAACGCCATTGGATAATGCACCAATAGAAAGCTTTTTCGGGCATATGAAAGATGAAATAGATTACAGAGAATGTAAAACTTTTGAAGAATTAGCTGAAAAAGTTGATAATTACATGTATTATTACAATAACGAGCGGAAGCAATGGAGCAAAAAGAAAATGACGCCTATTGAATATCGTGAATACTTACTTGCGAGTTAGACTGTCCACTTTTTGGGGTTCAGTTCATAAACATCCTTTAAAAGTCGTTTAAAAATTTATCTCCCCTACAATAAATTCTGTATCTTCATTACAGATTTTTTGAAGCCAATTCAAGGACTCAAGTCGGGTTACATTTACCTCTAGCATTAAAAATACAGCAATATCAACATCAAAAGTCCCAGCGAGAATAATTAACTCACCTAAAGCTTCAGGATACTCATTTTTTGATGCGAAAAATAAAATATTCCGCTCTGTAATTTTTTCTTTGCCCGTAATACAAAACGGAATATCTTTTAATGGTTTCTGAATTTTAATTCCAATCGATTCGCCGATAAATTTCACATTTTTAATAATATACTTGTATAAATCCTCCGTTCCGCTAAATTTCTGCTCAATCTTAAATGTCTTAACCTCAGTCATAACAATACCCTCCTTGTTGCCTACGCACAAGGACAATAGACCAAAAGACACCCGAAAAGACTAAAATCCAAAGAAGATGAAACATTTGAACACAAACATATTCTATATCTTAGAAATATAATAATACAAATATTGTTTTCAACAATTTAAGACTTTTTGACTGTTTTTCCCTAAGCACATTGGGTCCGGTTTTGAGGTTAACTTTCCATATTTATAAAATTTTTGTCCAAGGCATCCTGTATCACACATTTTGCAAGCAGAACATGTTTCAGATACCGGCATCTTTACATATTCTCTAACTTTATTTAAATAAGTAGATTTATGCCAACAATCATAAAGGGTATTATTCGATAATGAATAATATTCATCAAAAAGCTGTAAATCTAGGGGGCTAACGCCTTTAAAGGCATCACATGGGCAAATAGTTAAATCGGGACGAATTGTCAGTTCTTCTATTCCTGAACAACAAGCAACACTTCCCTCTATATTCAAAAAATTATAAGGAGAGCCTATTCTTATATTATATCCTTGCTTTCTTAAATCTAATATAATATTTTTTAATTCAATATTTTGTTTAGTTGATAACAATTCATTCATTTGATCTTTGGCGCGCCCCTGGGGAACTAGTCTTAGTATACTAATTTTTTCTGCACCTACTTCTCTTGAGAGTTTTGCAAGCTCTGGTAAATATTGATAATTACTCGCAAAGGGCACAAAATGTATTTCTGTTTTCCCAAATTTTAATAAAGACTTCCTGGACAATATCTTCAGCGT
>CAZBNS010000096.1:0-5173 GCA_964493475.1 uncultured Rhizobiaceae bacterium
CTTGTTTATTAAATACTTAAAATATTACCGAAAAGCCTTGCTGGGCTTGCCGAAACCACGGTTCCAGCCCGAGGTAGCCCGCCAGTAGTTTTGAAAAGTAGTAGTAAAAATTACCTTATTTTGCGCTACATTTCAAAATCTAAAAGTGTTAAAATATAAGAACCCCGAAGGGATTCGAACTAAACAATTATGCTTAAAATATATTTAGCAAGACACGGACAAGATCAAGACAATGCCAACGGTGTGCTTAATGGACAGAGAGATGAACCTTTAACTAATATAGGAATAAGCCAAGCGAAGCAGTTGGCTCAAAAAATTAAAGATGCTGATTTAAGATTTGATAGCATTTATAGTTCACCTCTTCAAAGAGCTTTTAAAACTGCCGAAGTCATCAGTGACGCTCAGAATTTAAGTAAGCCAATTAAATTGGGTAGTTTAATTGAAAGAGATTTTGGTATCATGACGGGGCAACGCATAAGTGAGATTGAAAAGTTGTGCGCACCAGATATTTTGAAAACAAATACAATAACCTACTTTTTATCACCCAAGAATGCTGAAACATTTCCGCGGTTAGTAGCGAGGGCAGAAAAGCTTTTGAATTTCATAAAAGAAAAACATCCAGATGGTTCTGTTTTGTTAGTTACTCACGGCGATTTCGGCAAAATGATTTATGCAGCTTATTATAAATTAGATTGGTTGGAGATTTTAAAAATGTTTCATTTTGGCAATTCGGAACTATTACTTTTGGCTAAAGATTCTAAGGCAGAGGATTCTCATGTTTTTAATATAGAGCAATTCAATCATTAATCCGCTGTGCTATATGTAGCTGATTGTAGCGGATTATAGTGGTAAATTAGTAATTTTTCTGTGCGAATTGTGGAATATCAAAATAAACAGGATTTTTTTTGTAGATTTGTCGCAAATTTTTTATTTTACTTTATATTTCAAAATCGGAATTTGATAAAATGAGCAAGTCCGAGAGGAATTTAAACTGAATTTAAACTTATGAAAAATAAAGATTTCTTCTATCTCCAATACAACAAAATTAATTGGAAAAACCAAGAAAAAACAAAAATTAATTCGTTTATTAATAATTACATTATTCAAAATGTAATTTCTAAGTACCCAGGTAACAATATTGCAATTTTTGACATTGGATTTGGAATTGGTTTCTTTTTCAAAATGCTTTTACCGTTTCTTCAAAAAAAATATAAAAATATTGTTCTTGAGGGGTGCGAGCCATCAAAAGTAAATTATGAATACTTTGAAGAATATATTGGCAAAGAGGTAAAAGGTTTTAAAAAAACATTTCAAACTGTAAAAACTGACACAAAATTTGATTTTATAACGGCAATATATGTTTTTCCTCATTTTTTATCCGAAGACCTTGAGGAAATTGTTAAAAAAATTTATTTAATGCTAAAAACTGAAGGGAAATTTGTTTTGGTCTTGGCTGATGATAAATATCTTAAAAATAAACTGACAACAGAAAAAGACCTATATATTGAAAAATATAAAATCACATATAATGGTAAGAAATATAAAGAAGTTTTACACTATAGTGATATTCCCCAAATCGGGAAAATTATTGATTACAACAGAGAGAAAACTTATTATCTTGATCTTTTTAAAAATAATAAATTTAGGTTGGATAAAAAGGAAATTCTGGAAGATAATGGGTTTGTTTGTACTTTATTTATATTTAAGAAATAACACTTAGTCCAATAATAAAATTTAAAATCATATATCTAAAATTTTTAACTTCAATTGATGACTCAATAAATAAAAAGGAACCAATATTAATATTTCCTGAGGGAGATTGGTATGATGATTTTGCTGTTAGTCACGAAATAAAGCCAGGGGTAGCACATATTGCTAAAAAATATAATTTAAAAATTGTTCCCGCTTATATCAAGGGTGCTAATAGCTGGAAAGAGAATCAAAAAGTTAATGTTTTTTTTGGTGAATATTTTTTACTTGAGGAATTAGATAAAAAGGAAATTTCAGATAAAATTTCTTTTGAAATTAGTAAATTGCAACAGAGATCGGATAATTATCAGATTGTTGAATAACCGTTTTAACTGCGTCTCAATATTATACTAATACGAAATTTTGTTTATAGCTTAATTATTTTATAACATATGGAAAAAATTAAAATAGAACAAAACGAGAGATCTTTAGAATCAAAGGTTATTAACCCTCAAGAATTAATTGATATTATTTATAAAGGAGAATCTATTCCTCAAGATAATCGTTTTTTATCAATTGACAAAGGTGGTGTCTTTAAATATTTTGATCCGCGGGATTTGTTTGAGAATATAGAAAACAAAGTTTATTCTATTGTAAAAAATAATAAGGAAATAACGGCTTTAGGAGAATTGGAAAAGAATCCTTATAGCCAAAATATTTATTGGATAAAATTTTTATCGGTTGATCCAAAATATCAAGGAAATGGATATGCCTCAATTTTAGCCGAAGAAATATTTAAATTTGCTAAAAACAATAATATTTCTTTAGAGAGTTCCTCTTATACGGCAGAAGGGCAGGAAAAATTAAAAGCTGTATTTAGAAGGTTGGCGGAAAAATTTGCAGTTAATTTTATTGAAAGCGATAGAAATATAACGCACGACAATCTCACTAATTAAATATTTAAAAAATCACCGAAAAGCCTTATTGGGTTGCCAAAATTACGGTTTTAATCCGAGGTAGCCCGCACTGAAGAAAAATCGTCTTTATTTTTAATTTTAGACAGCTCATTATAGAGCGGTTAAAACTAATATTGGCGATTTTTTTGTTTTCAATGTTGGCGTTCCAAAGTAAAGAAATAGGCATATCTCATTGTTTTTCGGGAGTAAACGATTTAAAAAAAAACTGTTGAAATTGCCAGCCTCGATTTCAAATGATTCTATAAAGTTATTGAGTTTTTGGCGGATTTGGTCTTTAGTTATAGGTCTATTTTGGCGTAAATTTAGGACTGGAGCAAGATTAGAATTTGGGCTTGTTCTTGGTTGGTTTTTGTGATATTTTATAATCATGTAAATAAAACTATGGCTACTAAAAATTATTGGACTTTAAGGGATAGACCACATACAAAATTAAAGTTAGAAATTTATAAAAAATACCTTGAATCCTGGTGTTCTATTTTTAAATCTCAGCCTTATTATAAAGATGTTTATATAGTTGATTGTTTTGCCGGAAAAGGTGACTATGATGATGGTTATGATGGTTCGCCATTAATTGCTATAAAGGCGGCTAAAAAATTTCAAGATGATTTTTTAAAAAATAAAAATAAAAACAAAGAATATTTCAAAATTCATTGTATTTTTATTGAGTATAAATTATCCTATGCAAAAAATTTGGAGAAATTATTATTACCATACAAAGATATAGTTGATTATAGAATTATACGAAATGATTTTAATAAAGTGATAGGGGGCATTCTAAGTGAAATTAAATTTTGTCCGACATTATTTTTTATTGATCCATATGGCATTAAAACACTAAAAAGGGAAAGTGTAGAAGCAATAGTTTTTAAAAAAGGAGCAAAAGATGTCATATTAAACTACATACAAGAGGGCGTTGAAAGGATAGGTGGTTTAGCTAGAAAATGTCTTAAAAAAGATGCTGAAAATATATCAATTAAAGAAATTAAGACAATAATGAATTTACAAGAATTTATGGGAGGGCTAGACTGTATAGAAAAAAATGAAAAGGAAGCCCTAAAAACGTATATCGAAGAAGTGATAAAGGGTAATAATAAAAATGTTAAAGATAAAAACAAACTAGAAGCTATAGTATTTGATATGAGATACCCGCATAAGCAAGACACTATTTATTATTTAATTTTTGCTTCAAGAAATAATAATGCTATAAAAATAGTTAAGCAGGTTTTTGCTAAAAGCAAAGAGATTGGTCTTAATGGTCAGGGGAGTTTATTTTCGGCGAAAGCTCAACAAAAACTCAGTAAAGACTTTGAAGTTTAGTTATTTTCCGAAAAATGGTATAATTATAATATAATTATAATTTTATGAAAAAGATTCAAAGAAAATCATTATTATATAAAAGTGGTGTGGAATATGCTGATTATTGTATTAATCATGCAGAGGGTTGTTCTCATGGGTGCAAATTTCCGTGCTATGCCATGATGATGAAAAAAAGATGTGGCGTGGTAAATAGCTACAATGAATGGATAAAACCAAAAATTGTTTCAAATGCATTGGAATTATTAGATAAAGAATTGCCCAGATTAAAGGATAAAATTAAAACTGTTCACCTTTGTTTTACTACCGACCCATTTATGTATAAGCAAGATGAAATTAGGAATTTATCCTTAAAAATTATTAAAAGATTAAATAAGGAGAATATCAAATGTACTATTTTAACCAAGGGAGTTTATCCTAAAGAATTGATTAATTTAAAAAAATATAAAGTAATTAATGAATATGGGATAACTCTGATTTCTTTAGATAAAAAATTTAAAGAAATGTTTGAACCAGGAACAGCACCGTACGAAGCAAGGGTAAAATCATTAAAATATTTACATGATAAAGGTTTAAAAACTTGGATAAGTATGGAGCCATATCCAACTCCTAATTTAGTAAAACAAGATTTGCTTAAAGTTTTGGAAAAAGTTAAATTCGTTGATAAAATTATTTTTGGAAAATTAAATTATAATGTTAAGGTTACGGAATTTCAAGATAACAAAAATTTTTATGATCAATGCGCTAAAACAGTAGTTAGTTTTTGTAAAAAAAATAAGATTGATTATCATATCAAATATGGCACTGCCCAGAAAGACAATAAATTGACCAAAAGTATATTTGAAAACGTTAAAAAAGAAAAGGTGGCTATTACGTCAAAAATTAGATTAAAAATTTCGCAAAAACAGTCATCATTATTCTAATAATTTAAGAGTTTTATTTTTGTAAAAACAAGGTGGTCACGCCTTGTTTTTTGTGTAATTTGGTGGTATTTTAGAAGTATTAATAAAAAGATTAGATGAGATATGAATAAAATTTTAGAAACAACAAAATTTATCATAGATAATTCTCAATCCGTAAAAATAGACATGAATAGGCTTAATGATTTTGCGGAAACTTTTGAGTACAGCTCTGTCTATTTAGTAAAATATCTTTACGAAAAAGGAAAATTATCTCGAGTTATTAGTCCGGAT
>CAZBNS010000097.1:0-4949 GCA_964493475.1 uncultured Rhizobiaceae bacterium
AGCAAAAATAACCATTGTAAAATATGGTCTAAAAATTTTGCTCCCTCGGTCGGTTATGGAACTTGACCTCTCAAATGTTGTAAGGGTCTTTGAGATGCTTATAAGGTGGGATCGAGACGCAGGTCGGTCAGTTTGAGTAGATAGAGTGGACACTATAAAAAAGAATCATATTATTGGATTTTAATAAATTTTTATATTCAAGATAGGTATTCTTATATAAACCCAAAATCCGATTGATTTTAAAAATATTCCAGTTGAAATAAAAGGAATTAAATAGAAGCCACCTATTAATAGATTGGTACAATAAATTTGATTTCCAAATAAAAATATTAGTATTATGTAAGTTAAATATTCAAATAAACAAAATACTCCTCCACCAACAAAACTATTAAAAAGAGGTGTAAAACCATTATCAGTATCATTATCATGTCTAGTAGATATTTCAAAAATAATCCATAAAATTATTAATGGAGTTATTATGTACCAAAATTTAGAAAAAGACGCTGAAATAAAATTCCACACCCCAGATATAATAGTTCCAGGAATATCACTAGACTTCATGCATATTTCTAATAATAAATTATTTAAATTCATAGGCAGTAATATACATCAAAAACACATAAAAAGCGATAAATGTGACAATGTTTATAATTTAGTTTGTATCGCCTATATTAAATTCTTAATCTATATACAATTTGATTTGTTCAGCAATATTTTTTCTTGCACGCCAGTCAACAAGAACGGGTATTCTTTTTTCTCCTAATTGAAAAGCGACAATAGTTCTATGCCTACCGTCTCCAAAATTGATTTGTTTTTTATGATCAAGAAAAATCTCTGGAGGATCTATTAAATCTCCCTTGTTCCATCTTTCTAAAATTTTTGCTACTCTAAAATCTCGTTCATCAACTCCTGTAAATAATCTTTGGGGATTTAATTTTTTGTACATCATTTCTCCAAAATCAGCTTTTTCTACCAATTCATTGAGGTCAACATAAAATAATCGACGACCTCTCATTCCATATAACATATCTTTTTTAGAGATCGCCCACAAGACTTTAATTTCAGATAGTTTTGAAATATCCATCTCACGGTAGATAGCTATTTCACTTAATATTTTTTTAGGTAATTTTGCTCGTTTAATTTTCATCATCTTGATTAAAGATAATATCTGGATTTCTTGCCGTATCAATCCTCATTATTCTGTCTTTAATATCTTTTACATCTTCATAATGACACTCAACCTCATCCAGTATCATAGATGACCTCCCAGACCTTCTTGGTAATAAGAGTTGAAAATAATCAGTATCCTGAGCCGGATCAAGATCAAGAGGTTTAATTTCCTTGAGAAAATTAATAAGATCAGATTCTTTTGTGTTAAGTAAATATATAAATGATTCCACAGCAACCCTTTCTTCATCTTCAAAATTTAATTCATCTCCACCCCACAAAACTTTTGCTGCTTTAGAATCACTACCTGTAATTTCGTAAGTATAGATATTTTTGTTAGTTGCAGCAGTATCGACAACATTATAAAGACTTTTAGTTATCTTCTTAACTATTCTTCCAATAAATCCCTTTATTCGTGCATTATTCCAAACAACCGTTAGAGGAAAATTCTCAGTAATATCAATATTTAAATATTTATGAAGAAAAGAATGCAATGCTTTTTTATCCCTATTAAGATTTTGAACAGATTTTAAATTGAATCGATCGTACCTGTGAGTCTTGTAGAATATCGAAAGTAAATTTAAGAACTCAATATGAGCCTTTCCTAAATTAATCTTAGTTGTTTCATTGAGTCGATTAAAAAGTTTTAAGTGATTGTGGGTAATTAGAGATTTTTCAAAATCGTCAATATTGGTATTTTCATTAAATTCAACTAGAACTATTGCAACTTTTAACATTCTTTCAATTCCAACAGAAAGACCATAAAGAATAGGAAATATTTCTGTTTCTTGGCTCAATGTTTCTATTTCGTGTAAATTTCTCAAAGCATCATAAATAAAATTTGAAGCAATTTCCTGCTCCTCACCTAATTTAAAGTTTTGCCAGAATTCTGATGGATTCATAATTTTTTTATTTTACTACAAAGGCAACACTATGTCTTGCCCTAGTTACTGCTACATAAAATTTTGATTTATCACCAACATCATCAATATTCCCAGTTTTTAAAAATTTTTCAATTCCTTTTGTTGGGAATATAAGTACTCTATCAAAAGTAGAGCCCTTAGATGCCCCATAGTTCATAGCATTGTATCCAAGAGTATTAGATTTCTTATTGTAACGTAAAATATTAGGATTAAATTCTTTAATATATTGATCTACCTCTTCTGTTGTGATTAGCATTATGCCATCACTTTTTTTATTAGAATTTATATCTGATATTGCTGATGGTAATCCTGGGTAAATTTTATTAGCAAAATCACAAATATCTTTATTGCATCTTAAACAATTATCTTGTGTTTTAACTTCACAAATACCATTTTCTTGAAGCTCAAAGAAAAATGTTGATATATTTTCATCTCGATATTTTTTATTTTTTGGTGCATGATTAGTAGAATATGTCACTTGTCTTGGGTCTCCAACTAAACTAGTTTTTATTTTTGAACACATTAATAATTTTATAATTTCTAAGTCCCAACCAGCCAAATCTTGTATTTCATCAATAAAAATACTTGAATATATTTTTTCTAGTCTATTAAACACAAGGCCTCTTGTGTTTTCGTTACACTTATATACAAATCTTGAAATTGTATCTGTGTAAGCTTTGCGTTCTTTATCAAAAAAATAATTTTCTGTATCAGTTTCCCTTATATATTTTAATGAATTAACAGAAGAACGAGAACCCTGAATAAAATTAATTGAAGTTACACGCTTACCATTGCTCACACTATTATGATAAGGTCTAACTCCATCGCGTAGTAAAAAAGTAAACCAGCTCGTAATTTCAACATTAGATGGTATATAGCCAATTTCTTTTAAGAAAATACTCCTTATGTTTTTAAGATTTTCATTTGTATAAGTCAAAAACAGTATATGTTTTTCCTTGCTTACTATAGCTTGTTTTACTAAAGAGGTAGTCTTTCCTGATCCAGCAACAGCTATAATAACTTTATTCTTCTCTTGTAATTGAGTTAATGACATACTCTGGATATGTTATTTGTGTTTCTGAATTAAAAATTTTTAAAGCAGAATCAGTTTTATTATTAGACATAAAATTAATTAAATCGTCTTTATTTTGAAAATCTTTTTCAAGTATTCCATTTAATAAATCTAATTCATTTACAGATACTATTTGGGGTTCAAGTGTTTGTATTTCATTATTTTCACTTGAATGTATTCTTATGTTTTCATATTCACTATAAGTAGAATATTTATTTGTAATATTATTAGCATAATCACCATCATTATCTGTCACAACGAATGTTTTTGTTTTTAGAATAGCTGCTATGTCAAGAAAACGTTTAAAAGAAAGACCTCTAACGCAAATAATATCCACCCCATCTTCAATAGGTAGATTACGATATTTATCTAAATATGCTCGTTGAACTATCAATTCATCAGATGGACCTTCTACTAAAATAGATTTTTTAGCTAATACCATTCTTAAGGTGTCGTATCCAGGCAATTTTTCAAAATAATCTTGAGTTTCCTTATTTAATTCAGATAATTTTGCAATTCTATTTTCTTTACCAATAAGAATTAAATTATCAATGCCTAATTTGTTTAAAACATATGTATTATGAGTAGTAATAATTATTTGTTTTCCTTCGCATTTATCTTTAATTCTTTTTAGTAAACGAGCCATTGTTGAAAAAGATAAATGATTTTCTAATTCTTCTATTAAAATGATTTGAGATCCATCAATTTCCTTATTTAAAGTAAGAAGTAGTTTCAAAGAATTTTGTTCTCCCATACCAGAAAAATGAAAAGGTATTTTGTCTATATATGGAATCAAATGGGAATCCCATCCACTTTTTTGAGATACATCTAACGAAACTCCAAAATCCTTATCTGTAATATCTCCCTTACGAATTTTTAGTGCTTCATTTATAGACTGTATGGCTTCATCTTCAAAGAAACTCTCCTTTAAACTTCTAAAAGCTAGAGATAATTCAGCTTTTTGTTTGTTATCTAGAACTTCATTTATAATATTTTTAATATATGCATCAGTACCTGATTGCAGTCTGATATTTGTAGCATCTAATAAAGTAGAAGCAATGGGAATACTCCTAAAATCTATTTGTTGATTTTCATCAGCAAAAGAAAATCTTACAACCTCATAATATTCAATCGGTATAGTATTTATCTTATTAAAATTTTTAGTTACAAATTCATTATAAGCATCTCTAAAACTTTCATTAAATCGGATGATGATTTTAATTCCGCAAGAATCTAAGCTCAATGAATTCATTGAGCCTCGTAGATGGGAAATCTCATCAGAATCATTAAAATAAATTTCTATTAGAGCTTCAGGGGGTAATGTATTATGGTCTAATTGAATATCTTCAATATATTTTAATACTGTTGATTTAGAAAATAAAAAAGGAGTTAATTCGCTTTGAGGAGAACGCCCGTTTATTTTAAAACATAATGCTAGATTAATGCATTCAAGAATAGTTGATTTACCAGATTCATTGTCTCCAACAATTATGTTTAAATCATTATTTAGTGATAAATCAAGATGAGAAAATTTTTTATAATTATTGATAATAATTCTTGAGATCATAATAATTTATTATACCATTTTCTGCTTGATTTTTCTATTCTTTTATTGTCTTTTAATTATCCTAATTTTTATCAGTTTAATTAAAGAATTTTATGCTTTTTAAAAGCATTACATCTTTTGCATGCAATTCTTAAATTAGAAATATCATTTGAACCAAAACTTTGAGCTGGAACCTTCTTACCATTTTGGGGTTTCATTTTTCTTAACTTTTTGTTTAATT
>CAZBNS010000098.1:0-4929 GCA_964493475.1 uncultured Rhizobiaceae bacterium
TCAAAAATTGATACAAATGCTCCAAAGCTGACAAAAACATACCACAGCCCAAGTTCATTCGGAGGCAGATATCTCAAAACAGCAGGAAGTATAAGTATGTTAATTCCTGCATTGAGTATTATAGTCAAATAGCTCCAAAGCACGTCCCTTAATTTAACTGATTGCTTAACTTGCATTAATTATCTCTTTTCATCTTAGTATTTTTTTAATTTTTTCTAACAAACCTAGTTTAGATAAAATGCTGCGCAATTTGTTTTTCAATAAAAATTTTGTTTTTCCTAAATATGTATTATCGCAATATTTTTTCAATACATAGCCGTACCCGTAGATAAAGTAATCCTTCCAGAAATTTTCAGTTTTTGGGTTTCTTTTTATTGGTTTACTGTGATTATTTTTGTATGCTTCTTCTAAGCTTATTTCACGAAGCATCATATCTTCTCTAATGCTGTCAAACAGTTCTTTCCCTTTTTTAGTATTGACAATTATCAAAGAAACTCCTTTACTGTCGACGAAATCAGGAGCAAGCTTATCGATGCCCCAAAAGTCACCTATAGTTATATCAGAGACTTTTAAATAGGGAGAAGAAAATACACATTCCTCACATGAGGGCCTGCTTATATAATCAGAGTAAAATAAATGTTTGTGATTCTGGCTTATTTGAGTTTTAAAATCAATTACCCCATTTTTAAAGCTTGCACATTCTGTATGTCCCCAAGGCACCTTGTTGCTTTTGTACCTGTGTTCATAACGAATTAATTTTGAGCTATTCTTCCTTTCAAGATATGCAATATGCTCCTTAAGCATTAACGGACTCGGTGCAGAATGACAAATGAGATCACATAAAACAAGTCTTGAGGTATCGACATTACTCTCGGCAAGAAATTCCCTTAATCCTGCAGTTTGACATGGTGTTCCGGTAAAAAGAACGACCATCCCGTTTTGAAGATCTTCTTTTACTTCCTTAAAGACGCCGTCAAGTTTGCTTTGGACATATTTTGAACCACGAAACTTATTACGTTCTATAGATGTCTCCGCTCTTCCATGGACCACGACAAATTCCTCATTATACTTCGCCCCGTACACAACACCGTGATTTTTTATTATTAAGTCTGAAAGAGCAGTAAATGCTCCTCCGGAAGAACTCACCATGCGAATTTCATCGCTTAAGTGCTTAGCGGCATAAACCTTTGCACCACCAATATTAATATTAGATGGCAAGTCTTTATAAAAATAGCAAACATCTTTGCATTTTCCACATTCTATACATTTTTTTTCGTCAATAACTGGATATTGAAAACCTCGCTCGTCAGATTCCATTTTTATCGCTTTCGTAGGACAAATAGAAGCACATGCCGTGCAGCCGGAACATTTAAGTTTTGATTCGTAAGGAGTTATCAATTTAATACCTCATTTCAAAAAAACTTAATTTATTTTTTAAAATTAACTACTCTACTCAAAAATTCAAAAGAGTTTTTTCTAAGTTCCTCTAGCAATGAAATTGAACACTCGTAGCTTATTGGCTCTGGATTTATATTGTCTTGGTCGATCTTTGTATTGTTGATCCATACAATTCTTGAATCAAGGCCAATAGATTCCAATAATGATACTATCCTTGAACTTCTTTCTTTACTTCCAGAATTTTTATTATTAACCGGAACAAAAAAAGTTTTTTCAAATATTATTGAAAAAGCAGTTCCATGAAAAGAATTGGTCACCACATAAGATGCATTTTGAAAAAGATAGATAAAATCTAATGGGCCGGCGTCATAAATACCATTTTCAAAAGGATTCAATTTATGGTATTCTTTTTTACCTATAGATATGATTTCCATTTTTGTTCTATCTTTTAAAAGCTCGGCAATGCTTGTAATAGATTGATTTACTAATTTATCACCCGGCATATAGTAGCATAGAATGTATTTTTTCTTTGCGCGTTGTTTTATTTTGTCATCAGCTTTACTGGCCAAATCGGACCATTCTTCTTTTGATAACAAAAGAGTAGGATCTAATGATAATTCAGCGTTTCTGCCTGACAAATGTTTAACTATTTCTACAGCATGTTGTTCTCTTACAGAAATGAGATCAAGCTTTTTCAGCAAATATGAAACTTTTTCTCTATCTTTTGTTGGGATCTCTGACACACCAAAACTTGCAGCATATGAAACTTTAACTTTTTCAACCGGAGCAAAAGATAAATAATAAGCCTCATCGTAATCAGTTATATACGGGTTCCAAACCTGGTCACTTCCAGCTATATAAATATCATAATCAGGTGGAATTTTATATAAATCATGAGTTGATTTATAAAGTATATTTCCATTATTTATGAAAGAATCCATAAATGTTTGTCTTTTTTTTAATCTTTTTTTATTTAATTTTAAAACATATAAAAACAACTTCCAAATCTTATGTAAAATATATCTAATGTTCCCCATCATTGATCTATTAATTTTTACTCCAGGATATAGTACTACTTCAGAAAAATAATTCAACTTAATGAATGCTTGCTGCAATGCATATAGTTGGCATATAGCCCCATAATTTATAGTGTTATAAAAAGTTAAAATTCCAATTTTTTTCATATAATTAATACTCCTTAAAATTACTTTTTATATTGGCAGTTGTTAATCCTAAAAATACAATAACATAAAAAGTTGAGTGAACGAAATATATTCCACCATACATTCCAACAAAAAAGAAATAAACTACTATTGCCCCAAATGAAGAAGAATACTTTGATTTAAGTTTTATCAATAACATAAATCTATTAATCAGAGCAATAAATAACAAGAGATATGAAAATAAGCCAAATAAACCAAAACTAAATAAAAATTCAAGCCACTCATTATGAACTCCAGTCCCTATTCTTTCTACGCTTGAACCGCTGCCTAAACCAAACATTAAATCTGTAAAGTTTCTATTAATAATGTTGTTCCATGCAACAATAAAATTACTGCGGCGGCCGGATCCTTCTAATAATTCTTCTAACATAAAACGATTTTTTAAAAAACCACCAGAAATATGATCCACAATAAAAAACATAATTATAAATGATATTACTAATCCAATAATTTTAAAGTTAAAAATATAGCACTTTTCTTTTTTAGAAATCAACATTTCTATATAACTATAAACAACACTCATAGCTAAGTATGCTATTATGGCTCCCCGTTTAAATGAAAATAACACCACTAAAGAAATCAAAATTATTCCCAAATATCTAAATGCTTTATTCTCAATATTTAATATTAATGGGAAAAATACTAAAACATAATAAGATAAATTCAATACTGCAAAATCTCTATCGTATAAATTTATTATATTAAAAGCAGAATACATTGATGCAAAAACGTATATGATCAATAAAATAAAAAGTGAAATTTTTAGCACACGTATTCCTTTGGGATTATCGATTAAGTATGTTGAGTAAAATAAATAAGTAAAAAACCACCATACAGATAATCCAAGATGTACCATCCACATCCATGGATTTGAATTTTGTATAAGATTTGTGAAAATAACACTGAAAGAAAGTATGAGCAATGCTGTAGAAATACTATCAAAAAATATTGCTTTGGATAAAAAGACATAGGCAGCAAACAGACCTATAATCGTAACAAGTAATAAATATACAACATTTCTATTTGCATCACGCACTCCAATATTTGTACTTGCTTGTAAATCATTAAAAACATAGCCCAATAAACAAAAAAATATTAAGTATAGAAACAGTGATTTTCCTGAAAGTTTATCTTGAATTTGTTTTTCAATCATTTTTTTCTTCTATCCAGGGACACGCCGGGCGTTCTTTTGAGCTTAAGCAGGCATATTCAATAATTTTAATAAAATATTTACCCACGGTTTCTGGTGATATTTTATTTGCATATTCTAATGCCAGATTTTTCCAGTTTGCAACAAGCTTGGGATTTTTTGCTGCAAATTCAATTGCGTTTTTAAGTTCAGCAGCATTTCCTGCCTTTACTACAAGTCCGGATTTAGACTCATATATTAACTCGTGACTCACAGCCTGGTCAGTCACTATTGTCCCCAATCCGGCCATTATTGATTCGTTGGTCAACAAATTCCATCCATCAAACCTGCTGGGGACAACAACCACGTCATATTTTTGCATCCGTTCAACCATTTCAGTTGATGGCCATATTCCTAAATAATTTGTTCGTATGTCCTTCTTTATCCATTCAATTAGTTTCTCTTTAAGGTTTCCGTACCCACCAACAAAATCAAACCGAAACTGCACACTTTGGTCGATCATTTCAATTGCTCGCATAAGTACGTCAAGTCCCTTGGTTTTTGCTGAAAAACGGCCCACATAAAGGAACTTCACATAATCATTTATTAAGATTTTTTTCTCTGCGTGCTTAATGTCTATGGGTGGGCAGTACATAAAAGGAAACATTTTGCTTTTATCCCAGCCATATTTTAGATATTCTTTACAACCTATCTGGCCTAAAGGGCAAAAGGCTGAAATTTTTTTTTGATATCGCAACACAAAAAAAGCATAAAGATAAAAATTTACAATATTTTTTAAAAATCTATGCATCTTGCAGCCACAAATAGTTGGGCGCTCTGCAAACATAACAATTTTTGGTTGTGATGCAACACAAGAAAGATACTTAAAATATTGTAACGTTTTTGATCTAAATCCATTAAACACATGTATACTTTCTTTATTATTTTCAATAATTGAAAAGGCTAGTTCATCCGGTTGTTCATAGTCTTTTAATATGATAACATCAGCTTTTCCAAAATCCCCATCATTCCAATTAGTCAGTTTCCTTATTTCATCAAAATCGTGTACACAAATATAAGAGACCTTATTACCCCAAACTTTAGATATATAATTAAAAGCTCCCTTAGAAACTTTAGGGGGCTGGTCGAACCAGAAGAACAATTTAGGTTTTTTACAGT
>CAZBNS010000099.1:0-4877 GCA_964493475.1 uncultured Rhizobiaceae bacterium
GGAGTTCCAGCGACAACTACAACATCAACACTCCTTCCAGATACAGCCGATAACCGAACAACTACGCGGTCAATTCTTGGGTAGGTCGAATGTGCAGTAGGGACGGACAACGTCAACGCTGCGTCGTTCTCGCAGAACCGGCCCTGCACTATTGCAGTTCCCGTTCCCACAATGACACTCATGGCAGGGGGGTCGGTGACTGTTACTGCCATCTCGTTAAGGTCACCGGTAATGATACCGTTTTTCAGGTATTTGCTCACAATTCTGCTCAACAGTGTGGCCGTGTACGTCCGGTCTGGGGACGCAGGGTCGGCCGAGTCAAAGATTCCGTAGTTCAATGTCATTTACGTGTTCCTGCGGGTTGTTTCCGCATGTTTCGGATTACTGATACCAGGTCCGGCCATTCTTTCCCTAAGGATATAACGATCATGCCACCTGGATACTGTTCTGTTACACCGACGATACGCGACTGTATCGTGCATATCCCGGGATACTCAGCCGATACAATATCGCCCAAATCAAAATCAGTGCCATACCGATATGTAGGTGTTGGTACATACTTAACCTCAAGGGTAGTTGTGTCACCGAATGCAGTTATGATCTCTTCACCACATGCTGTTAAGGCATCAGTGCTATCAAGATTGCTTGCATCCTCAAACTGTTCGCGTCTTGACCACCCGGTCGCAGTCCCGACCTCAACCAAGACACGGGCAGCACCTTCGCCCTGACCTCCGACAATAACCACCGAAGGCGTATCGGAGATGCTCGAACGATACCCGGATATTAGACAGTTACCAATACGAGGGGATAACAGCACACTTGCAGAGCGATCAGTGCCCGAGAGGACGTTAAACACAAATTCATTACTCGTGAAATCGTAGGATATATCCCACCCGATCCCTGACTGCAATGCAATTGATTCCAATATATCTGGGAGCAGTTCAAACCGGGCTTGCAATGTAGCAAGCGATCCGCGGCCCTGATCAATTGTCTCCAAGACCAAATTCTGGAGAGTTCTATCAGCGTCAGAAGGGGACACTGCATTCCCATTGACATAATGACGCATGGCAGTTTCGCCAACAACACCAGTCTGAGTGTCATATCCTGTGCCGGATGTTGTCCCTTCAAGGCATACCCGGTTATCTAAGATAACGCCGGCGGATTTCCCGCGAACGGTCCATTTCTCCGATATGATGCCCTCATCAGTCATCTGTCCGTCAATCGAATCTATCCGCCCGATCAAGGTTTTACCATTGCGAACAAACGAAATAAACCTGCCCTCTTGTATCTCATTTGCTCCAGCAGCATACCTGGACACAACCACCTGCCAGTCACCAGGGGACCTCCATTTCCGCCCCCATTCGATGGCGTCATATACATCAATTACAGTGACCTTCGACAATACGCCATTGGTGTTTTCGTATATGTTCAGCGGTCCGGGGATTGAATCTTCAATTTCCAAAGCAGGACCGATCTCCATCTGATACGATCCAGATAATGGCAACGTTACCGCAGACCCACCGACCCATACGATCGTCAATTTAACGTTATATACGCCCGGATGAACAGTGTCAGTCTCGGTAAAATCGCACAAGAGAGTTCCAGTTGCAGGATTCTCTACCGTAAGGTCTTTGTCAATGATCCACCCAGAATACTTCGAGTGTGTTGCGATCAGAACTGCTGTTGCTCCGGTTAAGGGGAGAGGATCGCTCCCCCTCGTCACGGTCAGACGATACAGTGGCCATGTGCCCGCCTGCTGTATGCTGATGTCAATTGGCATGTTATATCAACGATTCCTCAATAACCAGATTGTAATATCCCGTTCCAGGCATGATCAGGACATCACCATTGCCAAATGTGACAATGATTTCAGCTCTGCAATCGGCACATTGCGGAAAATCATCCTTAGTACGCGTCAACTGACATTCTGCTGTTGCGACATCTATTACCTCTAGTATTTGATCGAGGATTATATCACTCGAATACTTAGACCTGGCCAGTAACCTGACAGATGCCCCTGCCAATGGTAACGGTTGCGTCTCTGCATCGGGACGACACAATTTAACGGTATATACTGGAAGAGTCGAACCGCGTTTAAAATGGATATCCGTCATATGTCGTAAACCTCCTCAAACGCTACAGATATGGACCCAGACACATCCGGAACAGCGTAAGAATGTCCTGCCACATACCCACCAGGGCACGATACGAATGCTGGGCGATCTCCTCCCGATAATGATCCGCGGACGGCATCTAATGTAACCCCATCCCCATCAACAAGACTACTTCGAGATTGTAATGTACCAGGGACAGAATATCTTGACATCCCGAACCGGCGGAACGATGGGACAAGATAGGACGGGGGAGCAATCATGTATGACAATGCACCTGCGGTACATTCATCAACGTTGACTGCCGCCGGGCGATCTACTAATGAGAGAGTTCTAACGCCCGATACGGTAGCGTTATCACACTCAATTTCTCCCATACGCGATTGAAGGACACCCGGAGTGTCAAATCCGGTAAGGGAATACCGGTACATCACACACCAGCTGTCATAGCCCATTCAAGGATAGTTGCCGCCTGATCTGCGATGTAACTAGTTCCAGCATCAGTGAGATACTGCCGGTCGTTTATCCGTTCAATGTGTTCACGGAGCGGCAAGGCCCACCAAATTACTTCTTCCTGATACGAGTATTCTGTATGCGATTCTCCCGTGTCTGTTTCGATCTCGACAGTTTGGACATCCCACCGGCATAACAGTCTGGCGGATCCGTTTTTTACAATGTCGACTTTTACAGGCTCGGGGTTTTGTAGTGAATATACCAATTTGGACATGATACTCCTTTAATTTCTGATGCGTGTTCGATAGCTGTTCGAAGCAACGGGTTATTGTAAAGATATACCCGTGCAAGATTATAAGCGTTACAGTGTTTTAACCATCCATAATATGCCCCCAACGAACCCAACACAGCGTCAGGTGTCATTGTTCTGTAGTTTTTCTCAATCTCATGAACCTTCTTTTTGAATCTCCGACTAGATGATTTCCTCAGAATCGTGTGGTTTCTGAAACATCTATAACCCAAAAAATCTATACCGCATCTATCTACAGGAAAGATACATGTTTTTCGATTTAATGTTAATCCCAACTTTTCCAGATAAGATGATATCTCTTTTTGGACATATTTCAATTTATTAATATCTCCATGCAAGATCACACCATCATCACAATATCTGATATAATACCTCATACGCAATTCCTCTTTTATCCAATGATCGAATGGAGACAAATACAAATTGCTGAAATATTGGCTCAGGTAGTTACCAATAGGGACACCATCATCAGCGTTACTGAAAATAATATCTTTCAATATCCAGAGCAAATCAGGGTCCTTAACTGTAAGCTGCACTATTTCATAGAGCTTTTCTGGAACTATAGACGGATAAAATTTAGTTATATCAAATTTTAAACAATACAATGTATTGCTTGTATCCGACATAAACTTCCGTAACCTATATGATCCTGCATGAAGGCCTTTGCCTGGGATAGCAGAGTATAGATCGTAAATAAACATCTTATCCCATATTGGCTGCATAACCTGCATTATAGCATGATGCACAATCCTATCAGGATAGTAAGGTAATTTGTAGATGATTCTCTTTTTAGGTTCATATATCGTTTTGGTACGATATGGTGCTGTCTTGAATGTTTTATTGATCAAAGAGTTCTGTAATTCAAGGAGATACTTTTCAGGGTCTTTATCAACCATCTTTACTGCACGATAATGTGTTTTACCTTTACGCGCGTTTTGATGGGCAAGTCTGAGGTTATCCATAGATACCAAAGTCGAAAAAAGATTGCCCCTGCGTTTCATAATACACCCCAAAGCCTTACCAACAGATGAGAGCGTTCTGCTCCTAATGAGATACTAGCACCCATCTGCGGATTGGTTGTGTGTTTGACCCAGTGATTCACAGGATTCTGGTTAGTGCGCTGTTCAAGGCTGCCCAAGAGGTACCTGAGCTCGAGGTGGGTGGAGATATTACGATTGGAATTCGAAGGTGTGTTATTCGTATTACGATAACTGGGACCTGCATTCAGTCCATTGTTCCAATTGCCCCCTGCAAGCAGGAGAAAGGCAAAAAACCCACTGCTTCGCGCATGAACCAATTTAATATAAGTCATCATAACTCTTCAAGTTAATGTATAGTAGCGATTGATTTTTTGTAATGTCGCTACGAACGGTATTTTGTCCTCATATTTTCTGAGTTGTTCGGCAAGAATAAATGACCCAGTGAAAAAGACATGACGAGTATTTTCAAGTATAAACTGAACCGTGATATAATCAGATCCTTCTTTATACTTACTTCTCCCTGTTTTAAAACCAGTAATCAGTATCTCTTTATTTACCACTGCATTGATACTCATTTTTTCGCCATCAAGTTGTTTTGGTTCAGTGGCGAACTCAGAAAATTTATTTGGAGGCGTTACACTTCACCTCCCTCTGGATAAAACTCGAGGCGGGCGGAGACAGCACGATCGGAATCCGAAGGCGCGTAATACGCAGTACGATAACCGGGACCCGCATACAGCCCAACGCCCCAAGCGCCCCCCGCAAGCAGGATGTTTCCGTTTGCCGTTACTGCAGAATAATAATCACAGAGATAATACGCTGACCCACCCCCCGCAACCGATGCCGGCAAAAATGCGATGTTGGACACATCGTCCTGCAATGTCGCTGAGATATATCCTGACGTCAATGCAACCGGGCCTGTAACAGTATCATACGACCCTGCCGCAAGTGTCGCCGACGGTGTGCCTGTACCATCACGCTTAAGCAGTCTGACCGAGCCGTCGAGGTAAAAGTTAGCCCCGA
>CAZBNS010000100.1:0-4868 GCA_964493475.1 uncultured Rhizobiaceae bacterium
TGACGACCGAAGGGAGGAAGGGCTGGGAGACTAGGACCGCGAGTACGCTTATCGACCTCGACTTTGCCACAGGTCCGACCTGTGGCCAAGAACGAGCACCGATAGTTAAACAAATGTTTGAAAAAGTTGCTTATGAAAAATGGTCAGGAAGAAAATTATATCATTGGCTTAAATTTGAATTAAATTTTAGAACAGCGAGTGGAAATAAAAATATAAGTCTTGGAAATGTTTATACTATTCTTCAAAATCATTTCTATTATGGAGTATTTGAATATCCTGTGAAAAGTGGTAATTGGTATAATGGTAAACATGAACCATTAATAACAAAAGAATTATTTGATGAAGTTCAAGCACAAATAAAAAGCCAATTCGTTAGAACTGAAAATAAAGAATTTGCTTTTACTAAATTAATGACTTGTGGTTTATGTGGCTCAGGTATTACAGCAGACGAAAAGTTTAAAAAGCAACAAAATGGAAATATTCACAGATATGTATATTATAGCTGTTGTAAATCGAAAGATAAGAACTGTAAAAGTGGTTATATTGAAGAAAAAGAATTAATAAAACAATTTGAAAATTTAATTGATCAGATAGATATAGACGAGATAAGTATTAATAAAAAAATTAAAGAAAAGGTTGAAGATGTAAAAGGATTTCAAAGATATATTTTAGGTATTAAGGAAAAGATTGAAATTAAGGACATAGACATACGAGAATATGCAAAATATGTCTTAAAAGATGGGAAAGACCTTGAAAAAAGAGAATTATTGGGGTGCTTAAAGAGTAGAATTATTTTAAATAGTAAAAAAATAGGCTTAAAAACGCTAGAAATATTGACCTGAGATGCTAAAACATCGTGTATATTAATTGTTTTAACAAAAAGATGATATACTATTACATATGAACGATGCATATTTTGGAAATAAAACAATTTCTATTAACCAACGACGTTATCTTGGTTCAAAAACCAAGCTACTTAACTTTATTGATGATATTTTAAAGAATGAAAATATCAAATTTGAATCATTCGCAGATATTTTTGCTGGTACTGGTACTGTTGCAAATCATTTTTATGATCGCTCGAAGATAATTGTTAATGATATTCTTGATTCAAACAACTATATTTACCACGCGTTTCTAGGTGAAGATAAAATAAGAGAGGAAAAACTAAAAGAACGATTAAATTTTTATAACACACTTAATATAAAAGATTACAAAGATAATTATTTTTCAAATAACTTTTCTAACACCTATTTTGATAAAAGTAATGCAAAAAAAATAGGAATAATCAGAGATGACATTGAAAAATTATTTGAAGAAAAATTAATTACAAAACGAGAAAAATCATATTTATTGACCTCATTAATTTACGCCTTAGATAAGATAGCTAATACTGTTGGTCACTATGACGCTTATAGAAAGATAAACATTCCAGACAAAAAATTATTTTTACTTCCACTTGATATAAAAAAATCAAAGTATTCCGTTAAGATTTTTAAAACTGATGCAAATGATTTAGTAAAAAAAATAAAAGCAGATATTGTCTATATTGATCCACCATATAATTCCCGTCAATATTCTGATGCTTATCATTTACTTGAAAATATTGCTACTTGGAAAAAAGAAAAAGTGTTTGGAGTTGCAAAAAAAATTGATCGGTCTCACATTAAAAGTAACTACAATATGAAGTCTGCGGGCGTTGCTTTTTGTGATCTAATAGACAACATTAAGGCTAAATATATTTTAGTTTCTTATAACGACATGGGAACATCAGGTAATGCTCGATCACAATCACGAATTAGTGATCATGAAATTTTATCAGCATTAAAAAGAAGAGGAGAAGTTCGTATTTTTGAGAAAGATTTTAAACAATTTACAACGGGAAAATCCAGCAAGAATGACTTAAAAGAAAGAATATTTCTTTGTAAGGTTAATGCAACCACAAAGACTAAGAAATCCGTTGTAGCTTCTAAAAATAATCCTATTCAAACCGGTTTTGTAAAATCACCACTTAATTATACAGGGGGGAAACATAAATTATTACCACAAATTACTAAATTATTTCCAAAAGAAATAAATGTCTTTTATGATGTATTTTCTGGTGGAGCAAACGTTGGAATAAACGCGAAAGCCAAAAATATAATTTGTATTGAAAAAAATAGATATGTAGTTAACTTATTAAAATTAATTCAAAATAATAATTTTGAGGATTTAAATGAAAAAATTGTAGATACAATTGATAAGTTTGGATTGAGTCAAAGCTATATTATGGGTTATGAACATTATAATGTCGATAGTTCAGCTGGACTTGGGCAACATAATAAAGAAGCTTTTTTGAAATTACGTAATGAATTTAATAAAGATAAAAATAGAATTGATTTATTATTGGTGTTAGTTCTTTTCTCATTTAATAATCAAATTCGTTTTAATAATAATGGTGATTTTAATTTGCCAGTTGGTAAACGTGACTACAATGGTAGCTCAAGAAAAAATGTTGCGAACTTTAATCAGATCTCTAATGAGAAGAAAATTATTTTTAAAACTCAAGACTTTAGAGAATTAGAAAAGGCAGATTTACAGAAAAATGATTTTGTATACTTAGACCCACCTTACCTATTGGGACTGGCAAGTTATAATGAAATGGGTGGTTGGACTGAACAAGATGAAAAAGATCTTTATTCAATGCTTACTCGTTTAGATAAAAAAGGTGTTCGTTTTGCCTTATCTAATGTTTTAGAACACAAAGGTAAAACTAATCAGATAATGAAAAATTGGATTAAAAAGAACAATTTCAAAATTAATAAATTGAATTTTGATTATAAAAACTCAAGTTATCACTCCACAGCAAAGGATAACAAAACCGTTGAAGTTCTGATTACAAATTACTAGTATTTTGTGGTAAAATGAAACCATGTTAAAAGCATGGTCAATTACTACTACAGTAAGAAATCCTGAAAGATTAAGAAGTTTTTTGGTTTCTTTGCAGTCACTTGAAAATCAAGAGTGGAATAACAATACTCAAGAAAAATATCAAAGACTTTTAATTAAGGATAGATTATATGGCTTTGGAAGCCAGCAGTTTTATAATGGTTTACCAAGAGAAATTATTGATCTAATAAATAACGTAGATAACAAAATTAATGAAGAAGTAATTGATCGTATTGTTAAAATTAAAAATTATAAGGATTTCGCAATGCGAGGACGTCAATCAATAAACCCACTTACTAAATTTGGGTTTGCGTTTATTGATAATGGTAAGATTAAAATTACAGACCTTGGCAAAAAACTTATTTTAAGTGAAAAAGATGCCGGAGATGTTTTTCTAAAATCTTTTATAAAATGGCAAATACCAAACCCAGCCAATGATGATTTTAATCATGATGGTGATTATAACGTAGTTCCTTTTGTTGCAATGCTTAAGCTAATCAGTAAAGTTAATGAGCTTGAAACAATTCGTGGTAATAATCCGGTTGGGTTAAGCAAAAGAGAGTTTTCATTTTTTGTACCTTCTTTAATTAAATATACAGACATTGAAAGCTATGCAAATAAAATTATTGAATTACGAGATCTTCAAAAGAATAAGAACAAACAAGAACGTAAGGAAATTCGTGATAATTTCCGTTTAAAATTCGCTATAGATTTTTTGAAAACAAAAGAAAAATCCAAAGTTGATAAACTACTAACCAACTTGAAAGATTATGGTGATAATGCAATAAGATATTTCCGTTTAACGAAGTTTATTCGTATTCGTGGAAATGGATTTTATGTTGACCTAGAGCCAAATCGTCATACAGAAATTGAGGCTTTATTTGAAAGCGAATTTTATAAACCAAAAGAATTTGCCGATAAACAAACATATCTTAATTATATGTCAGATGATAGTTTACCAACTCTACCTTGGTTAACAAAAGAAAAATTAAGTAAAATAGCGATAGAGGTTTATGATGAAATAAAAACTCTACAAAATACTCTTGGCATAATGATACAAAAACAGGAAGATATTTCCAAGATGTCTGAGATTAAACTTAATTCATATATTGAAGAATTAAGAATGTTGCGTAAAGATTTACAAGAGAAAGACAATCATCGTAAATCACAACCAGTTGATTCAATTAATGAATACATAAACCAATTAGAAAATATATATACTTCAGAAAATCGTGCTCTATTGTTGGAGTATCTTTCAACAATGGGACTTCACGCATTAAACGATGCTAAAGAGATTAGACCAAATTATCCAGTTGGTGATGATAATGAACCAACCTCTACAGCACCAGGGGGTATGGCTGATATAGAGTGTTATTACAGTGATTTTAATATGATTTGTGAGGTTACTATGTTGAATGGACGTGATCAATGGTTTAATGAAGGTCAGCCAGTAATGAGACATTTACGCGATTTTGAAAAAAATAACAATAATTCATACTGTATGTTTATAGCCCCAACAATTCATGTTGATAGTGCTGAAACTTTCTATATTGCAAATACAATTGGCTACAAGGGTAATAAACAAAAAATTGCACCAATTACAATCTTTCAATTTATTGGTTTGTTAAAAACATTACGCACAATGAGAGAAAATAATAAATATTTTTCACACAACTACATCAAAGAATTGGTTGAGAAAATTGCTGATAATGCAATTAGTACTAATAATTCAGATGATTGGATTATAAACATCCCAAATATTATTTCTTCTTGGAATACTAATTTAGTAAATGAGTAATATTCACTTTTCCCAAACTAGTAAAATACTTGGTTGGAACTAAGGCAATTTCAACGTATCTCGAGCGTAATAACCTCGCTCATGTTGGCTGAGCATCAAGAGGTAGAAATTCATTATTTCTTAAACTGTAATGCTTTCCTGA
>CAZBNS010000101.1:0-4252 GCA_964493475.1 uncultured Rhizobiaceae bacterium
TTCTAAGTCAAATAAAAAAGAATTTTAAAAAATTCTTCTCTAATGTATAATTATTTATTTTTTTTGATTATATTTAACTTTTTATCTTTTTCTTTTATTTTTACTATTTTATAATTTTTTTGTAAAAATATTAAATTATCTTCCGTTTTTTTTAATATATTCATATTAAATCTGTTGTTTTCTTTATTTTTTATATTTTGTCTAATTAAACTTAATATAGTGGCCAATGTACCAAAATAATCATTTATTATAATATGAAACTTTAAATTATTTAGATTTTTCATAAAAAATATTAATAATAATATAAATATATTATACTAAATTTTTGTTTAAAAATAAAACAAACAATTATTAAGTTATTATTTATTTTTGTAAATTTAATTTATTTTTTATATCAAAAAACTTTTGAAACTAAACAGTAAGTAAGTTAATTATGAAAAAAACAAGAAAATATGGCTTAAAAATTAATAGTGTAAAAAAATTTAATTTATGATAAAATCAAACTACAGTAAATCAAGCAATAAAAAAACAAATTGAAACAATGTTTTAATCCTAAAAACAACAAAAAATATGTATAATAAAAAAAATATTCTCACAATACTTAATAACGAACTCAAAACATTAAAACTAGATTATTCACTTAATAAAAAAATGCTTGATGTCTTGGTTTTAGATATAACTCGAGTTATAGATAATAAATTAACATCAACTATTAATGATATAAAATCCAAAAAAGATATTAAAATTAATTCTGTAGAAAAAGAGACAATAAGAAAGTACCTTCTAGGATATCCATTAAAGAATAAAAACATATTCAAAAATATAAAAAAAATAATGATTAATAAGAATGATTTAAATAATGCTTATTTATTAATAAAAAAGGGATTTAATAAAAATGAATCACTAATGAAAAAATCATTAATTGCGAGAATTAAAAAATTAATTTTAAATGAAGAAAAAAATTATTCTAAAAAATATATAAAATATATTCAAAATCTACAAAAAGATAAACATGAGTTAATTATATTAACAATAAATAATAACGATCATTGTTCAGCAAATAATATTGCTGAAATTATTAAAAACAATTACTCCAATCTATCTAATTATCATCACATGATATTAATTTTTAATAGCAAAAATTCTAAGGTTAATTGGAAAGTTATTTCGGATGTTGCAATTTATATGGAGAATTTTCAACTTGAAAAAAATTTTGATATATTTAACAGAGAAAACAAAGAAAAAAGAATTAAAGAACTTAATCATTTTTTAAAAAATCATCCCCAAATTAAATATTCAAATCAAATTAATACTTTAGTAAATGTATTTTACAAGGGTGTATCATGCGGTTTTCAATTTAAAGATTTATTTATTACAAATAATGGAGCAAGTCAAATTCTTATTATGCAAAAATTTGAATTAGATGAACAACCTAAAAAATGTCCAGCCTGTAACGAAGAATTAGTACGTGGCAATTCTTACTCAAAAATATTATATAAAAGCTTTGAATGCACAAACCCCTCCTGTCCCGCCAGAAGTAAAATTGGTCGAGGTAAAAGATATGATTTACTTGCAGCAAAAAGACAAATATTATTAGAAAGAAACAATAATCTTGATAAAATAGACAATGAAATTTATTTTCATATGAGAAGGGATATTATAAAACCAACCAAATCTTTAATTGAAAAATTAATTTCTTTATACACATGGGCCGACGACTCTGTTCTTTTAATAAACACGAATTTTGAACAAAAAATTTTTAAAAATAGAAAAATCACAAAATCTAAGTATTTTTCTTTTGACAACAAAGACAGAATTAATAATTTACCAATTTTCAAGCTATTTAGCTCTATCGCTAAAAATATAAAATTTCAAGAAAAAAATATAAATTACAATATTAAACAAATAGATAATAGTACTATCATAAATTGTAATTCCTCTTATATACTACCGTTTCTAAACAAAAAACTTAACATACCTAAGTTTCAGGGAGCTATAACTTCCCCCCCCTACTATAATGCAAGAGAATATTCCCAGTGGCAAAATTTACTATTATATCTAATCGACATGATGATAAACGCCAAGGCAGTAATAACATCAATGAATAAAAATGGAATATATATTTACAATATAGGTGATGTTGTAGGACAAGACAATATATATATTCAATCAAATATGTCTAAAAGAAGACAAATGTTGGGTTTTTACTCAATTTTTATATTTGAAATAATAGGATTTAAAACAATTTCTAATATTATCTGGGATAAAGGAGAGGTGGAAAGTAAGAGAAATTCAACCTCCAATCTTTTTGCTGGTTATGTTAATCCAATTAATTCATATGAACATTGCATTGTTTTTACAAAAAATAAATCTAAAAAAATAATATCTACTCAAGTAAAAAAAATAGATTCAGTTAAAAAAATTAATTCAAAAGGAAAAAACATGATAGGTCACACCGCACCATATCCAGAAGAAATTCCTAAACTTCTAATTCCTTTTTTAAATAAAAAATCAATTATTGTTGATCCCTATCTAGGTAGTGGAACTACTAGTATATTAATGCAAAATAAGGGAATAAAAAATATTGGATTTGAAATAAATAAAGAATACTTTAAACTTGCATGCGAAAGAATAAAAAAATTAACATAAATTACGTTTTTTAAAATTATTTTTTTATTCCTCTAATTGATCAATTCCATATTTATCCCATTTTGCCACTATTTCACGTTGATTCATAAAATATTCTTTTAGAGAAAAATCTTGTTGCATCATATTAGATAAATGTTTAGACCAAAACAAATTAGTTGGTCTTGCCGCAGTTAGCAATATTCCTAATTCCTCATCCCATATATAACTATATCTATTTACAGATGTTTGGTGAGTTATGTCTAAAGAATTTTCTTCTCGGCTATTAATAACAAAATCTTCTATATGGATTGGTTTAACTTGAATAGGGTCCAATAATTTTCCATCTTCAAGCTTCAGTGAAATATGATTAATAACATAATCTTTAAGTGTTTTATTATTATATTTTCTGGTGGAAAAATATTTTAAATATTGTGTAATTAAATTTTTCCAATCATCACTTCTCCTATTTTCAGGCACTGAAAACATTGCAAAATAAATCAAAACTAATGTAATATCATTTGAAACAATTGACCCTGCATATTCCACAGAAGGATTAAATAATTGAATTTCTTTTGATGGGATATTATATTCATCATGAGAGTCTCTTGCATTTTGTTGTCCACCTTTTACAGAATAGTAAACATAACCGCTCCACTTATTATTACCTTGACCGGTATAATCAACTCTAAAATCTCTTTTTATTAATACTTCTTCTACTTTTTGGTTGCTATTATTTAAAAATTCTTCTAACTTCTCCAAGGCTATTCTTTGAATATGAGAAGAAGAATCGCCAACACTTCTAATATTAATTATTCCAGAAACATTATCATTTGATCCAAGTTTATCTTTAATTTTCTTAAATACTAAATTTTGCTGATTCTCTGGTAATTTAAGTTGATCAAAATAATCATTATTTACAAACTCAACAACAACCCCTCCCTCAAATGTATCTAGCTGTTCGTATGTTAAATTAGATTTTATAACATGTTCAAACGGAATTAGAACTCGATTTTTTCTTGCTGTTCTTTTTTGCCATAATTTCTTAGGAACAAAATACTGCCCTGTTTTTCCAGAAATATTTGAAAATTTTTCTTTAATTAAATTTTGATCCTTTGATGAAGAAAAATAACTTCTTAAATATTTTATCCCAAAGCTTTTTAGTTGATTTGTTTTTTTTATAATATCATCATTCATTTTTTTATACATATATATTATAAACTTATTAATTATATAAACTTTATCACAAATTTATCTAAAATTCAACTAAAATTCATACAAAAAAATAAAAAAAGATCTTAAGAGAGATTTTAATCACCTAAGACCTTTATTTATTAGTAATTTAACTAATTTTACTAAAACAAAAGAGTTGACATAAGCCAACTCTTTTCACTTTATTTCTACAAAACAAAAACATAAGTCAGTTTCTAACAAAACAGGGACATATGTTCCGTAACCAATAATCGAACTTTTTTATTTATTATTTCTTATACTTTTATATTTTTGAAAAAAAATTAAAGATTAAGTAATTCTTCTAAATATTCCCTAGAATTAGATAAACGTGGAATTTTGTTTTGTCCACCTAACTTATTCTTACTCTTCAACCAATCATAAAATAAGTTTTCTC
>CAZBNS010000102.1:0-4093 GCA_964493475.1 uncultured Rhizobiaceae bacterium
TTCAAAGATTGTTTTATCCTGAATATGTGCTATAATAGAATAATTGGTTTAATTTTATTTTAGGTAAAAGGATACAATGAAGCTTTTTTCAAATAGTCTTTTTTTTATATTGGGAGATATTAAATTTTTAATATCTCTTGGCGTTTTGCCTGAAAAATTAAATTTCATAAAAAAACAAATCGGAAATTTGTATGTTTTGGAGTGTGAAAAATTAGTTTCATAAGCGAGACAGAAGAAATTTAGTCTGTCTCGCTCAACTCTATTTTATTGACAATACTTTTATTGTCACTTTTGTAATGACACAAACTAAAGAGGGAATATTTATGAAAAAAATTGCTGATTTTGAAAACAAATTTAAAAACAAAACGAATATTATACTAATACTTGACTACAATGGTACTATTGCACCTACGGAGCCTACAAGGAATTCTCCTTTATCAAATACTATTTTCAAAAGAGTTTTAGAAAACTTTTCTCGAAAAAATTATCTTAAAGTTGCAATAATAACGGACAGAGCTATAAAAGATTTCAAAAAAGAATTTGATTTAAATTTAACAGAAATAGATATTTATGGATTTTCTAAGAAAGATTTTCAAGATTCAGAAGGAAGAACCTATACAAAAAAAGAGGATATTATTTCAAATATTTCTGATAACAATACTTCTTTTGATTTGATATACGCAGGTGACGACAAAGCTGTGATGAAAAAAACTAAAGAATTAGGCGGTTATGCGATAGGAATCCTACCTCTATGTGACAATGGCGCAAAACTGGCTGATTTTCCGATTTCTCAAAACAAATTTGAAGAATCTTTGATAACAATAAATAATTTGTATCTGTAAATTAAACTTTCAACTTCTGCATTAAATAAAAAGGTTGGCAGATTTTGCCAACTTTTTTATTTGGGCATTAATTTGTAGCTTTTTTCTTCCCCCATAAAGAAAATAGAAGTTTTCGATGTTTTGAAACATAAATAATTCTATAGTTACAAGAGGGGACTTTATGAAAAATTCAGCTCAAGATTTTTTTAAACACAAGATTGAAGTTAAAAAATTACTGTTTTTTATATTTGTTTTTATATTATTACTTGGAGCGTATTTTTACTATATGAGTTTTTATGTAATTGTAAGATTCAACGAACTTGGTCCTTTAAGCAAAAATATGTCAGCTTATTACAACGGGTTTAGGATAGGTAAAATCACAAGCATAAAACCCGACAAAGATTTCAAAAAAACTCTTGTTAAAGTAACATTGACCCAGCACGACTTTGATTTGCCGCAAAATACGACTGTTCATGTAGAAAGATTTCCGAGCGGAGAGCTTTATCTTCAATTTTTATATCCGACAAGCCCAGCTTTTAAAAACATAAAACGCGGGGATATTCTTGAAGGCATTGCACCATATAGCCTTGAACAATTTATGCTAGGGCAAAGCATATCTGGGATGAGTGATATTGTGTCTTTACACATTATAAAGGCGCTAAATGCCGCAGATGCAGCAAACCAGGAAATGACAGTATTTTTCAAAGTTGTTTCTAGATTAATAAAAGACAACGGAAAAGGAATAAACGAAGCAGTAAATAACACTGCGGCAATGACCTTTAGCCTTGCTGAAATGGCTGAAAACCTAAATCAAGTTTCAAAAAAGCTCAACGATGCAGTCGAAACACAAGTGCTTAAAGACACAACCGGTAACATAAAATCATCCACTGAAAACATAACCAAAGCAACAAAAGATATTGATAAAACGGTCAAGAAAATTGATGATACGATTGATCAGGTAAACGAAGCTGCCGCAAATCTAAATTCAATAACAGGCGGATTAAATACCACCCTAAGCAAAAAACTAGGAGGACTGAGAGTAATGTTTGGCACTCCTATAGATAAAAAAACTACTACCAGAAATGCTTGCAAATAAATTTTATTTTATTGTTTGTGTGATTTAAAACTTAATCCACTTGTCAGCTATTGTATTTAGCGTACCGTCTTCACTAAGTTCCTTTATAATTTGATCAACTTTTTGCCTAAGAGTTTTAGTCTTTCTTGACTTTTTGAATGCAATCCCGTATGGCTCTTTTGTCAAACGATTTGGTAAAATTATATAATCTTGATTTTCAACTACCAATCCTTGTAGCAGAGCATCATCAGTGGTAATGGCATCATAAAAACCGCTTTTGAATGCCTCCATTGCTTCGCTGTTGTTTTCATATCCTTGAAAAAGAGTGCTTGGAACAAATTGTTTTATGTTTTTTTCTCCTGTTGTACCAAATATTACTATTATTTTTTTATTTATTAAATCTTCGATTGAATCTATTTTGCTGTCTTTTTTAACACTAACAGCTTGCCCTGCGACAAAATATGGAGTTGAGAATTCTACAATTCTTTTGCGTTGTGGGGTAATTGTTAAGGTGGAAATTATCATATCAACATCGCCTGATGTTGCCACTTTTATCCTATGCGAATGAACTTAATGATGATATTTTTAAAGAAAAAATGTGCAGATATTCTATTAAGGAATTATCCAGAACAGCAAATGAAAGAAGAGCAGGTTCTCTTGGTTATGCAGAGGCAATGTTGCTCATGTACAATAAAAAAATGCGTATTCCGTTAGATATTTATAAATTGTACAATAAACATCCAGAACGTCGTAAAGGCAAGCAAAAAGATGTTTTTGACGATGACGAATTACAACCTGTAGAGGATAATCTCAAGTTTGATTTTCAAGTGGTTAACAATTGATGTAAATTATCTACTAATTCATCAAATCTTTTGGAATCTCGCCACAGGCTCTCCGAAATATGATGATGTAATAATATCCGCCTAGTATTGTGGCTCAATATTCTTTTAATTCTGCAATAGAGAATTTTAAACTTTTTGATTTCGTCTTGTTTAAAGTTACTGCAGCAACTATGCGATAATAGAGCGTTGTCACTTACAAATAATCTGTTATCATAAAAATAAAAATATGCGGTTTTATCATAAAATTTTCTGAGCCGGAACTGTTGGGGCTTTTTCTTGAAATTTGAATCCAGTTCATGCAACTGCTTTTCATAAATTGTTTTTCTGAAATAAGTTGAGAATGTTGTGATTATATCATCAGATAGATTACATATTTTTGAAGTTTTTGATACAGGGACTTCGGCACAGAAACATTTGATTATTAAATCGAGTTCTTCTTTTGTCCTGAATTCAAAAAATAGAGGAAGTTTTGATGTTTTCTTTTTGCTCTTTTCTTGATAAAAATAAGTGCTGTCTGTCCTTTGTATTATTGATTCTTCATCAATTAAATCCTGCAATAGCTTTTTTAAGTCAATTTCATCGACGGTGATAATCTGTGAAATATCATCAATGCAAAATTTACCGAGTCTTTTTGCAAGTCTTAAAATCTTACTTTTCATCAAAAAGCTCCTTTACTATTATTTCATCAATTTGACTTAATTTGTTAGTGTTAGCAAGGTTTTCTGCTCTGTTGATAAGTTTCACAAGCTGACGGAATTGAAGATTGCGAGATTCAATATATTTTGTTGCATCGGCAGTAAACTCAACTTCTGACAACGTTGCAATAATTTCTTTAAAATCTTCCTTGCCGATTTTTTCAAATTTTAATTTTGCAAAAATTCTGTCATTGATATGTCCGTATTTTAGTAGCTTTCTGTTTGATAACCCCATACCGACAAGCAAAATCGGCACTCCCAATTTGTCGTGTATATCCCTTAAAGTTTCGATTGTATGCGTGTTTGTAAAAAGATAATCAATCTCATCAATAACTATAACTTTGGGCTCCGTTTTTAATTTGTCCTCGATTTGCCTGAACAGGTGAGAAGATTGCCTGCAAGGTTCTTCATCAAGCTCTTTTACAATTTCCGATAAAAGCCATCGGCTACTCATTTTATGGTTACAGCGGACATAAACTGCATCGTTGTTTGTAACCCACCACATTATAGCTTGCGACTTTCCAAGTCCGAATTCGCCATGCACGAGGGCTATCTTTGGAACATTCGGCGGTGCTTTTTGCAGGTTATCCATCAATGATATAAAGCGTTTTACATTTTGCGTCCTTATGAATTTATTTTTCATATTTTCCTTTCTTGGTT
>CAZBNS010000103.1:0-3949 GCA_964493475.1 uncultured Rhizobiaceae bacterium
TTTTTATAAACATTCTAAAACGCCTTGCCGGGACCCCTGTTGATGTATGAGGCTTCATGCACCGACACGTTACATCGTTAGAAATCTGGAGGGGTATAGGGGCAGCGCCCCATAAAACCGTGCCCGGAGGGCACGGCAGCGGAACCGGACGGCGAGCCGTGCGAGTGCGCGAGCCGGCACGCCGGCCGGTGTAGCGAAAAAAATCCTGTGAGTCTTCGTCTCGTCGCTGATCGGCGGGAGTCGGAACCCCGGAACGGTAGCGAAACCGGACGGCTTGCCGTGCGAGTGCGCGAGCCGGCACGCCGGCCGGTGTAGCGGAAAGAGTCCGGAACGTTTGTGCCAGGCCGCTGACTGATGAGAGACCACAAACAGCAGGGTTATAAGTGCCCCGGCCGGAAGCGTAACATAATGTTCAGTTATGAGCATGCATTTAATTTATTACAGCCCGGCATGATCATAACTGCCATTATGTTTAGCGGTGAGGACAACAGGCGGATGATGATTGGACGAACAGGACGAACAGGCCGGGAGCACTTATACCCTGCTGGGGACATTATTGCGCGTTGCTTTACGGTGAAACTGTTGGCTTAATGTTGGCGCGTGAGCCCATGCGAGTAGCGAAGCGGATCGCGGGGGCGGTTTTATCTTTACCCTCTAATGATTCATTGTTAGCAGCTCGGGAGCCTGGCGAGCGAACGAAGTGAGGACGCCGGGCGGTTCTTTCTTCTATACTTTACAACATCCGGCGCGTTGCTTTACGGTGAAATTGTTGGCTTAATGTTGGCGCGTGAGCCCAGGCGAGTAGCGAAGCGGATCGCGGGGGCGGTTTTATCTTTACCCTCTAATGATTCATTGTTAGCAGCTCGGGAGCCGGGCGGGCGAACGAAGTGAGGACGCCGGGCGGTTCTTTCTTCTATACTTTACACTTTATTTTTTTTACTTTTCATTTTTTATTTTTGTTTGTTTCTTTTACTTTTTCCTATTTCTTTTTATAGTTTCTGTTTATCACTTTTACTTTATTATTCATACTATTTATATTGTTCAATTTTAATAACTTCTTAAAACGGTTAAAAATTAATATTAAAAACCTTATCATTATTTCTTCCTTTTTCGATTTTATTTTATTCTCTTTCCTTTTCACTTTTGAATTTTACTTTATTATTTATTCCGTCTATCTTTAATTGTTTATTGTTTAATGTTATTAATGTTGCTTTAAACTGATTTTTGTATAGTAAAAACTTTTTAAATTGAAATACGTTTGAATTGACGTGCCCTGCGGGCACTGTGTTATGGGGCTCCGCCCCTATACCCCTCTGTATGACAAAAAGAAAACCGGCACTATCCAGTACCGGCAATCTTGCATTGGGAACACAGCGACCGTTTATTTATTGTTTAGAAGATCCCCTTTTGTCTATTATCATATTTCTGTTAGCGCATATATCATAACTGATGTGGATTAAGGTATCATATAAGATCAGTTGATCGAATGAACGTAGTTTTATGAATTCGAAAATTTTATCGATATCTGGAGCCTGTATGTCTGCCGCCATGCCCTTTATATGTTGCGATCCGGGCACCCCTCCGACATGGTTGTTTAACTCTTTACATCTGTACCCTGATGTTATCCTTAAATCCGGGAAACGGTCTTTAAGCACGTCCAACACGTGTACACATAAATTTGATAGGTTGTTTATCACTGCCACGGGCGGTGTAAATTGTGCTCGCAATTTCAAACGCTGAGCGCTCTCAGACCTTACCAGGTCTTTGAGATAGTAATGATCTGATAATTTGATACTTTCCATTGTAGTTATTTTTTATGTGATTTTAGAATATAATTACCAGTTTCTATATCTTGAATTATGCGACCCTGGTGAATTGCTTTTAATAGTTGATAGGTTGAGAGGCCTATCTTTCGCGAATGTAGGATCAGTCGCGCATCTAAATGATTGATTGTAATTTTTGTACTCATTTTTTAATCAGTATTATGATGGTGAATCTTTTTGCCAATATTGTTCATACAGGTAATTGTTGACCCGGTCTAACATGTTAAACAACATATCGTTGGGTTTTTTTTTGAATGCATAAACTGTTTTTCTTTCATCTGAATAAATAGTATAGTCATTTTCGTCATCGCTCATATATCGTGTGTACCTCTCCATATCCTGATCGGTTAGCACCATGGACGTAAATAGTTGCGATACATCTCGGGAGCAGTGAAATGGAAGATGTACACCGTTATATAATGATACAGACGACTGCCCCCAGGTCAATTTTCCCTGCCTCACTGATGTATCTATCGAGGCGGCCATTGCCGCATTGACTTTGTGTATATTCATTCTATTGTTAGTAAGCATATGAAAATGCAAGGTGCCATTTTTTTGCCTCTCAGCAACCCACACATACGTTTTTAATCCATACCGGCGCCGGCAATTTGTTAGAAATTTATTCCAAATTTCATAAAGTGTTCGATCAGGCGCGTTCAATGGAAATGATATTGAATAGAAACCGAGGAAGCGTTTAGATGAATTTAAACGACATAAGGCAATTAAACGTTTCCGGACTTTACTTTTATTAATCTTATAAGTTTTTGCTTTGTTCGTGCTAGTTCCGTTATAGAAATTACGTAATTCGTGATAACGTGAAAGGTGAAGGGCATAATTTTTAATGTTAGGTGCAGTACGCGCGATTTCTTTCTCTGAGTGCTTAATATCAAGTATATCGCAATATTTGAGCGCTTGTAGATAATTATTGTATATACTTCCCTTTATTTCGAACGGGATGTTACGACGTGTGCGCGGGTAAAGATAATTACGATAGTTGATGTATCTTGCTGATCCTGTTAGTTTTGAAGCGTTCACCGCTACAGGAACCTCGGTAACATTGCTGTAAGAAATAATATTCATTAATATGCCTATTTGCGTGATTAGTTTATAATGATCTGCAATATATTGTAGAAAGTTGTCAAAAACAGTTTTGTCAGGTGACATTGTGTCAGTTATAAAAACATTCTATTACAGTATGATAGATATAGATAAGGCGCAAAAAAATCCCGCGCAGAACCTACACGGGATTTAAAAAGTAAAATAGTTCTCGAGACTATGCGATACCTGTTGAAGCGATATGGCGTTTAGATGAGTAAAAAAATGCTGTGTATAAATCTACAGATTGTGGATTCCAGTTTGCGGGATTTATAGTATCACCAGCTGATAGTACATCAATGTCTCCCACGCTCAGTGTATGCCTCATGATCTGAGGGAGGTAAATACCAGGCACATCGCTGGGCGAATAGTCAAACACACCGATTATTTCATCTCCAGGTAACATGTCATTTTTTAATTGATTGTCTACTATTGATACATACCACTTATCTGAATCTATATCAACATTTACCGCAGATGGCCCATATTTACCAGAGCTCACCGTCGTGCCTGATCGCAGCACTACATACTCAGGCCCCCCGTCTTCCCATATCCAGGATGACGAAGCAAGTGCAATGTTTCGCCTGATAAATTCGTTATATGCAGTTCCATACCCTTTAACTCTCGTAAAAAAAGGTGCCAGGACTTGATACCATCTGCGCCAGGCCTCAACGCAATTTCTCATTTTTGATCGCTGCGCCTGTTGGGCGGGAGAGTTCGGATTGTGAACGTTGACCGGCTTTTCTTTCACGATCGTGCGCGTCTTGACGGTCTGATACGTTAGATTTCCTGCCGATTTTCGAGCCTTACCGATTGCGAGCGACTTAATAATAGCCATGACTTTTTCTAATTATAATTATGCGCTAAACACGCGCTGTTGAACACTGACCCAGCGTCGGAGAGAACCAAACTATTTTGAATGTACCGACGGGATAATCTTCTTCTATGACTTGCGAGCGACTTAAAAATCGACATCAACACGCGCTGTTGAACACTGACCCAGCGTCGGAGAGAACCAAACTATTTTGAAT
>CAZBNS010000104.1:0-3856 GCA_964493475.1 uncultured Rhizobiaceae bacterium
ACAAAACACATTGTAAAATGATATTATGTTTAAGCAATTTGCGGGTATGGTGAAATTGGCAAACACGCATGATTCAGGTTCATGTGTCGAGAGACTTGCAGGTTCAAGTCCTGTTACCCGCACCAATGAAATATAATCCGAACCCCTTCTTCCGTGTGGAAGACTGGTTCGGATTATTTCTTTTCTTTAGCTATCGTGAACATTTCACATTTTAACAAAGCAAGAAGGACGGTTAATACCGTCCTTCTTTTTCTGTATCGAAGTTATGAATGCGTATAGAAATAGTAGTCGCTCGCTTCTTGAGCGGTACTGCCGACATAGTCGTAGCTTGCATAGGAACCGGTGCCGGAATATGAATAGAACAACTCGCCCACATCACCTAAAGAGAAATAACCTTCTGTTCCGCCGAAACAAAACTTGTAGTTTCCTCCGCCGAGAGATTCCACCGACGTTACCTTTCCCGAAAAACCGATTTCTGTGGCAAAGTAGCAGACTGTTATATTATAATTGGAACCGCTTCCTTCAATGATAATGTATTCTGTGCTCCCGTCGGACAAATCGCGAAACCAATGGCCAACCATTCTGCCTACCGGTGAAAAGTCTGTGGTCGAAGCAGACGAGCCGCTATTTCCTCCGCCGGTGTACTCACTTTCAGCATATTTTTCAAGCTTTAATTTTTCTTCTTCTTCCAAATCGAGATTATCTTCAATTTCGGGTTCCGGCTGTGTAGGTTGCTCGAGCTTGGACGGGTCGTTTATAGAGCCTATCGGCTGAAGTGCCGGTGCGCTCGTCCCGGGGTCGTTAACCGTCACTCCGTTGTAATCGGCGCGAGCCGGAATAAGCGACGAAAACGCGCCGAAGAAGTACAGGCTCACACAAAGAATAACCGCAAGCAAAACATATCCAACAACAAGCAAAGCTTTAGACGGTTTTTTCTCATAGCCGAATGGCACTCCGTAGTTCATTGGCAGGCTTGGTACGGCAGTCATATCAGGCATAGCGACGTTGTTCATAGCCTGCATTTTCTGCATCTGCTTCATCATCTTTTTTGACATAACCGGAGGCGCCGCAAACGCGGCGGGCATATCGGAAATCGGCTGAGCAAAAGCCGCCGGCATATCTACAACAGGAACGAACGCATTCGTTACAACGGGTTGCGCGGACAGCTCCGCTTCCTGCTGTGCCATTACGCTGTCAATCAAAAGATTATCATTTTTTTGCTCTGCGGAATCTTCCTTAGCGGGCTCAACGTCTACGGGGTAATTCATCTCGCTTGTGAGTCCCGTCAGATTGTCAAAATACGACACCTTGCGAACGCTGATACCGAGCACAGGGTCGCTCACAAGTGTTTCCAGCGTGTATATATTATCCTTGAGCTGCGTGTATCCTGCGGGTATAGGAAAGGTTACCGGCGCGGGAATTTCAAGCTTAGTCCCGCATTCGGGGCAAAATTTCATTGCGGCGTCAGTGGAAAAGCCGCAGTTTTTACATATCATCATTCTCTTCGCCCCCCTTAATAATCAAAGCCGTCGGTCTTGCCGAGATAAACCATAAGAAGCACATCATCGTAGTTTTGAACCTTGTAATAAACCGTCGGGTCCTCCACTACTATCGCGTTAAACGTGACGTCACAATCCATCATACAATTTGGAATAATGCTTGTTTGAATATAATCGTAAACAATATCAAAGCTGAAATCCACAAGCTCCTGTTCGGACATTCTTGCGACGTCGCTCATTGTATAACCGTGAGCGTCCATGTACGGATAAACAAGGTCCGCTATCTTTTCGTTGTTACCCGTAATCTCTTCCATCGAATTAATGAAATAATCAATATCAAAGGTTCTCGTTACGTGTACGGGCACCAAATAAGTGCCGTCCGACTGTTTTTCAGAGTTGCCAATGGTATACTCGCATTCGTTGAAGAAGCCGAACATCATATCGACAATCTTTGCCGTATCTCCCTCACTTGCAATAATGGTGCTTCCGTCCTTAAGCTTGCCGCTTATTATGACGTTCTTCATATATTCGGCAAAGCCCATACCCGCCTCATAGCCGTACAGCGAATAGAAGGCATCCTTTTGCTGTTCATCGTAAACATCAAACAACGGGTTTGAAAGCTCACCGTCGCGGGTCAGATACAAAAGCATTTCAACGGCGTTTACCGTACTGATTTTTTCTTTTTTCTGAATTATGTTAACGCCTTCGGGCGGCTTAGGCTTTTTTTCGTCTTTTTTGGCTTTCGGAGCTTTAGGTCTGTGAAGACCTACTACGAAATAGCTTCTTCCTTCAAGATAATTCCACCATTCGCCGACTTGTACTTTTTGGCGCCAAAGCGCCATATTGTAATTATCGTTAAGACTGATAAGACCGTTAAAAGCATAGTTTCCGAAGGTGATTTCCAAATCTCCGTTCTCGAGTATTGACATACACTCGACCGGAACTGCGGAAATTCGAGTCGCTTCGGTCTCGCCAACAATAATTTGGTATACATATCTGTCTTCCACGCTGATAAAGAATATTCTGTCGCCGTATGCGCAGATGTTTTCGGCGGGAATCTCGCCTATCATCTCTGAATTTTCTATATCATAGCAAAGAAACTTGTCGATTTTTTCATCATTGTTATAATCGCATTCAAGATACAGGATACCGTTTAAAACAAAGGAAGTAATAAAATCGGTTTCTTGCGAAGAGTAAATTTTGTCAATATATTCGTTTGGAGTAATAATACAAAACTCAAAATCATGTTCGTTGCCCGACGGATTCTCGACGCGAGAAACCGCATATATTCTCTCACCGTTAAGAAAAACATTGCTGTAAAGCCTGTCGCCCGAATACTCAACAGTATAAGCCTCGGACAGGCTCGCTTTATCCTGCGACTGCATAAAATCTGCAACGCCTGTCATTTTATAGAGCCTGCCGCCGTAAACCAGCCGAACAGGTGTTCCGCTCGTTTCGGCAGCCTCATAAACCGAATCAAAGGAAGACGTAACGTCGCTTTCCAAATAGCTCGTTACCGAACAGTTATCGGCAAATGTCTCAAGAGCCGTTCCGCTAAGGTCGGTAAAGACTATTTGGTCTCCCGCGACATTGATGTTCGCTACGGCGAAGTCCGTGAGCTTTATTGCGGTTTTTCCGTCCTTGCTCGCGTATAGGCAGCCGTCGCCGCCCTTGGCGGTATCCGCATAGAATGTCCATTCGCCTTGCGTTGCGAACATACCTCCGCCGGACATACGCTCAGGCGTCGTTCCGACAAGGTTAAGCCCGTTACTGTCAGTTTCGATTATTGTGGATGTAATAACGCTTGTGTTCGCTTTGTCACCGAAGGGCTGATACGAAAGCGCGTCAAAGTATAAAGCCCCCAAAACGGCGCAGGCCGTAACCACCGCAACAGCCGCAATAATGAAGGTTATAACTCCGGCCGAAGCCTTTTTCTTTATCGGCATATATGCCGACGGCATGTTTTCCATCTGTTTTCCCCTTAATCCATATTATTTAAGTTATCTATTTCATTCCTCTCTTCTGCCTTACGACTTCGAGAAAATGTAAGCTGAAACGGCTTGCATCATTCTGTCAAGCTACAATCGAGGTATTGCGTTTTGGGGTACTGCGCTCTACATTTGACGCCGCATTGTTTGCAAGCGATATGACATTTTTCTGTCTTATTCGTATCAATAACAAAAGATACGACGTTTTTTATTATATATTAGAACCAAATTGTAATCAACCCCCGAATTATTCTATGAAGCGAGTTTACATAATACGTCAGTTTCGCGAAAGGAACAAAGGACTATAAGGATACTGAATACCATACTGAACACACAAGCATAGTTTAAGTGCTTAAATACGCGCTTACT
>CAZBNS010000105.1:0-3829 GCA_964493475.1 uncultured Rhizobiaceae bacterium
TATATTATTTAACTATTTTATGAATTCTTCTGGATTCCGTATGAGGATTTTCTAATTTCGTTTCACTCAATAAGAAAATCCAGCTACGGAATGACATACTTCATGGTGTTGGGTCTTTTTCGTGGTGTTGGGTCTTTTTCATGGTGTTGGGTCTTTTTCATGGTGTTGGGTCTTTTTCATGGTGTTGGGTCTCCGAACCCAACACCACGAGAGTTATTCCAGTCTACGCTTTTGTGGGAATGATACATAACTATCATAGGTTGTCATTCCCGCCCCCACTTTCGTGAGGATAAACTCCAGCGGGAATCCATTTATTTATTAAAGCAATCAAACGACTATTTAATTTTAACTATAGTATCATCACTACTTGCAAAATTATAAGCCTGCGTCATAGCGCCTTGCGAATCAGTATGAATAGTAAACAACTTTTCACCTTTTTTAACTGTGTCGTTTATATGCTTATATAAGTAAATACCGGCAACTTTTACTTCAGGTGTTCCAGCAAATCTGCATACTTGAGCTATTTTTCTGTTGTCTATTTCAACAATTTTACCGTCTTGTTTTGCTACGATGTCTTTAGTAAATTTGGCTGTTGGAATTTCTTTAACAGCGCCTTGAGTTTTAACAATTTGCATAAACTTTTCATAAGCTTTTCCGCTCTCAAGAACTTCTTTTGCAATTTTATAACCTTCACCTTTTTTAACTTTGGAATCAAACTCAATGATTTCTCCGGCTAATTGCAATGAAGATTCTTTTAAATCTTGCGGAGCGTCTTTTTCATTTTTAAATAATTTTAAAATATCTCTAGCCTCTAAAACTGGTCCGATACCATTTCCAATAGGTTGAATACCGTCTTCATGAGCAACGACAACATGTTTTCCGAGTTTTCTGCCAATACCTTCAAATGTATCTTTTAATCTCTTGAAATCTTCTTCGCTTCTAACTTTCGCAGTTGGACCAACTGGAATTACGATTAAAATATGAGTAGAACCGGCAGCAATTTTTTTAGAAAGAATTGAAGCGATCATTTGTCCTTCACTGTCAACATTTAACAATTTTTTTGTGTTGATAATCAAGTCATCCGCTGGACTTAAATCAACGGCTCCGCCCCAAACTATACATCCTTTGCACTCCTCAACTATTTCTTTCATTCTTTCGGTTGAAATGTCAACATTGCACATAACTTCCATGGTATCAGCAGTTCCAGAAGGAGAAGTAATGGCTCTTGATGAAGTTTTTGGAATGTGCAATCCATAAGCTGCAACTATTGGAATTACAACATTTGTTGTTCTATTCGCAGGAATTCCGCCAATACAATGCTTATCAACAACTATATCATAATTCCATTTTATTGTTTGGCCAACTTTAACCATAGCCTCAGTTAAATATGAAATCTCATCAATATTCATATTTCCACCTTCGCATACGCCACAAAACGCAGCAATATGGCTTGGTGAATAATAGCCATTAACTATATCTTGAATTACAGCCATCATATCTTCTTTGCTAATAGGGTGTCCAAACATTTTCGCTCTAACGGCAGCAAAAGATTTTAAAACTGGAATATGGAAAGTCTCAACTTCAGTTCCTTCAGGAAGGCTTAACTTTTTAAAAGCCATATCAGATAATCCAATTTCGTCATTTTTTAAAATATTTTTGGCGTTTATTAAGACTAGTTCTGCGCCAAGTTTTTTACTATCAGTTTTTATTTCTATTCTAGTTCCAGCATCAAACCCTTGTTCAATAACAACTGGGGATTCTTTGTTAAGATATAAAAAAGCTTCTTTTCCATTGTCAAAATTTATTTTTTTTGTTTTTAGTTTCATATTTTTTCCTTATGTTAATTTTTCAGTTTCTAAATATTCAGGAATTTCAGTTTTCCAACCTAATGTTTCCTCAATTTTCTTAGCCAAGCCTTCGCTTGAACTAATTTCACCATGGGTTATAAATACTTTTTTAGGTGGATTTGGCATCACTTTTAACCACTCTAAAATTTCTTTACAATCGGCATGATCAGACATATTAGCCAATTTTTCAACTTTAGCTCTTATGTTAACCATGTTTCCATGTATTTTTATTTCCCTCTTACCGTCTTGTAAATCTCTACCTCTAGTTCCTTCTGCTTGGTATCCAGCAAAAATAATAGCACAATTTGGTTTTGGTCCAAAATTTGCTATATGATGCAGAACCCTACCGCCAGTAGCCATACCGCTAGCAGATATTATTATACAAGGTCCCGGATAAGTTAAAATTCTTTTTGATTGTTCTCTTGTAATACAAAATTTAGCAGATTTATATATGTCTTGATATTCTTCTCTTGAAAGCTTATTTTCATCCTCATAATCATCAACTAATGTTGTAACCTTTATTGACATTGGACTATCAAGAAATACAGTTAAATCTGGTATTTGCCCCATATTTTTCAATCTATTTATATAGTACAATATTTTTTGAGTTCTACCAACAGAAAAAGCCGGCATTATTATTTTTCCACCTTTTGCAACTGTTTTATTTATTATCTCAGCAAGCCTAGTTTCTGGATCTATATCAGAATGCAATCTGTCGCCATAAGTAGACTCAACCACAACATAATCCGCATTATGTATTTTTTCAGGGTCATGAACTATCGGAGAAGATAACCTACCCAAATCTCCAGAAAACAAAATACTTTTGCCTCTTGATTTTACAAAGACACAACCAGCGCCTATAATATGCCCTGCCCTAATAATACTAAAGCTCATATCATCGCTTATTTTGATTTCTTGATTAAAACTAACGGTATTAAAATATCTAAATGTTTTTATAGCGTCCTTCTGCGTATATAGCGGCTTTGGATCCCTATGCTTAGAAAAGTTATGTTTCTTAGCATATTTAGCATCTTCCTCTTGTAAAAACCCAGAATCTGGCAACAATATCTTGCATAAATCAAAAGTTGCATCTGTGCAATATATTTTACCCTTAAAACCATTCTTCACCAACAAAGGCAAATACCCACTATGATCCAAATGCGCATGAGTCAATATAACCGCATCTAAATTTTTTGGATGAATTGGCAAACTATTCCAATTTCTCAACCTCAATTCTTTCAATCCCTGAAACAAACCGCAATCCACCAAAACCTTTGTTTTTCCGTTCTCTAACAAATATTTAGATCCCGTAACAGTCCTCGTTGCACCCAAAAAAGTTATTTGAAAATCATTAACGAAATTCTTCGGCGGAGCTCCGCTAAACAAATCCCTAGTAATATTATATTTTAGCTTCTCCAGAGCCGAAAGATTTTTATACTCCTTTAAATATTTAGCTTCTTTTTTAGCCATTAATAAACCCCCTACATAAAAAATAACTGAAATTTCGCAAAAAAATATTAATAAAAACTATCATAAAAAATACATTTGTTTATTAAAAAATCATAAATTATTTATACAGAAGGCCTAATATTTAAAATTCAACATAGAATATCTTACAATTCTAAATATTAATTGTAAATAGGTTAATTGTATACGCACCTATTTACTTATTAATTATAATTAATATTTTAATTATTGTCTTTAAAGTTTAAAGATTATATATTAATTCTTCTTTATCACACTTTCCAATAGATTTTCCACTCTCTCAACCATACACTCACAAGTCCTATGTCCTTCATGAGTTCTTTCTATATATCTTAATAGCCTTCTTAATGTTCTTATATCTCTTTTTATATTGAAGTTATTATTTACTATATATTGGAAAGCTTTTCTTTCTAATTGAAATAGTTTTTCTTCTAATAATTGTCTTTCTATTTCTTTTATTTCGTCATTTAAATTATTAGAGAAATTATTTAGATTTT
>CAZBNS010000106.1:0-3660 GCA_964493475.1 uncultured Rhizobiaceae bacterium
TAGGGGTACAGAGGCTTTTTGTCATAAATTAACGACTTGTGGGATGACAGTGGAACTAAACCAATCATTAGAGTCGAAATAATTATTATAATTTGTGAAATAATTTCATATTTTTGTTTGGATTTCATATTGTTTCTTTCCAACGTTAGAGTTCACCGGCATCGATCACCAACTCAAACTTAGCAAATCACTTTCGCCACCTCAAGAGACTTTAAAAATAATCTATTCGCGGTCATGTCAGATGTCCGGTGCAACTTCATGGTTGGATTATAGTCCTGATCACAATAAAAACAGAATTCAAAATTTACCATTATTCAATATTTTTTGATTTTAAATAATTAATAAAAGCTGAACATGATACCAAAAAATAGATAGCGTCTGATTGATCAAAAATAGTTTCATCAAGCATTGCATGTCTAATACCATTACTATCACTTGTGTATCCGTAAAGTTTTGAGAAAGCATCCTTGAGTGCTTTATGAAGCCCATGTTTCTTTTCCATTAGAATTAAAGCTTCACCAAGTGTTGCACTATCTTTTTGGGTAATACACTTACAAATGCTTTCTACTGCAGAAATAGATTCTTTGATTGAGTTTCTATAATCAGGTGATTCTTTATTGCTCAATAATTGCAATGCTTGTTGAAGATGAGATCTGGCACCAACAGGAATAAGATTATCAGTAATTGCTGTTTCAATAGTTGAAATTTCTTCGTTTGTGGAAATTGGTGCAACAATGGAATTAATAATCCTATAACCTGATAATTCTCTCAAAAAAATATCATTCAAAAAAGAAATAATAAATTTATATTTTAAGATCATAAACTCAATAAAGTCGTAAACTTCATACCATGGGCATGAAAAAAAATATTCACGAATTTCCTTAAAAATTTCACCCCCATATTGCGGACGAGAATCAATTGGCTTCTTAAAATAATCCTGCCATAATGTTTTACTAAAAAAATAAATACGTGCATCATATTGCTGATAAGAATTAATAAAACCTTGTTCAGAAAATATTTTATCATAAAAACAATTCCAAATAGATGTACGCAACGAATCATTCATCTCATCAATTTGAATAATTTCAGCTACCTTCCGAAAACCACTTCGTTCACTAAACCTCATGCTTTCTCCTAATAATCCAACGTTAGAGTTCACTTGCATCGACTGACGAGATTAAAATAACAAATTACTTTCGCCACCTCAAGAGACATTAAAATAATCACCAACCAAGTCATGTCAGATGTCAAGTGCAACGACATGGTTGGAATAGAACCCCAAAGATTGAATACACACAAACCGCAATTACCCAAAATACTGGAATTCGCTTCGGCGTCCGAATTCGCCCGTAACACAAAACGTGCGACAGAGCCGGGACAAAATGAACGTCACGTAATACACATCCACAAATAGAAACCGTTAATCAAGAAAATTGGATTGAATTGGATTTTGAAGTTGGGAAAAACCTGCCTTAGGTTCTTTCCAACGTTACAGATGACTGGCATCGACTGAAGAGATTAAAATAACAAAATACTTCCGCCACCTCAAGCGACTTAAAAATAATAACCAACCAAGTCGTGTCAGATGTCCAGTCCATTGGATGGTTGGACTACAGATTAATTGAAGTACTTTGAAATCACCTTAATGGTCAAGCATAGGAGGAAAAATAGTAAAAAATAAATAAATAAAAGGAGTAATAAAAATATCGCCTAAAAGAGCAAAAGGAAAACCAAGAATAATCATTGGTGTTTTTGATGGATCTTTACCCGAAATATCATTTAAAGAACAAAATTTACTATCGTTTTCTTTCCATGGAACTTTTAAGATATAACTGACATATTGATTTGGCATTACTTCCCCTTTAATCCCATATTTAATAATTTTTTGTGGTAATTCTGAATTATAAATTTTAAAAGGGTATTTATCCTTTGTTTTTTGATAATTTTCTAAATCATTAATTGAAATTTTTGCCCATTTCTTTTTAGAATCTTTTAAATATCCAATTACTACTTTTCCTTTATACCAATAACAATCTGTTATGGATGTTGGAAATTCATTAACATGATTCTGGTAACAATTCATCTCAGTAAACAAACAACCATGCAAAAAAGGAATAATAAAAAATAAACCCACATAACGTAAAATTTTTTTCATTCTCTCTCTTTCAAAGTCCAACGTTTGAGATCAGTTGCATCGATTAAAGACTCGAACTTAGCAAATCACCTCCACAGCCTCAAGTAAGATTAAAAATATTCACCAACCAACGCGGCCTAGATGTCAACTGCATTGATATGGTTGGAATAGCCCACAAAAGATTGAATACACCACAAACCTACAAGCCAGAAAAATACTGAAGTTCGATTCGGCGTCCGAATTCGACCGTGACACAAGTCGTGCGACAGGAACGGGACATAATACACGTCACGATTGAACGACAGATCAATGAAAGCGATAATTCAGAAACTCCGATTGCCCGATTCTTGAAAGTTGGAAAAACCTGCCTTAGATTCTTTCCAACATTTGCTTAACCTGCGAGGCGTCATTGGCGCACTTTTTGCCGCACGTAGTGCGACAGCAAAAAGTGTGACAATAGCCGAGTCAGGTTAAAGCAGTTGTTAGACGTTTTTTCTTACTTCAAATTATCCTTAATTGAATATTCAATATTAACAGCACTAAGATCTTTTGATTCTATCGTATGTAGCAGTATAAGTAATTTTTCTTTATAGTTTTTGGGATATTCGTAATATTTAGAAAACTGTTGGTATGCATTTAAGGCATTTTGTATATCTATCTGATTTGGTATACTAATAAAAATAGTTCCATTAAAATTATTGGTGATTCCACAGTAATCCATTATAGAGAAATTTGTTTCTAAATCTATTTGCTTCAACAATTCATCTTTAGTAACTATTATCATCCCATTGCTATTCGATAGACTTGTAAAAAAGGTATATTTATTTTTCTTAATCGTTCCAATTGTTAATTTAAGAAATATATTTGATAGTGCAGTTGCATTTAATGTAATAGAAAAATCAATTCTCTCGGGTAATGTCTTTTCTGCATTATTATACTTAATTGTTATACTTTTCACTTTGTATCCTTTAAGAAATTACTAATTGCAATAATAATTTAAATATGGTATTTGATATTTTCTGTAGTTTTTTGAATTTATAATAATACTCTATTACTAGAGAAATTTACTAATTATGTATATTTGAATAAATCATTACCAAAACACGTATTATTCAATATTGATATATTTATTCTCTTCGCCCCGAAGGGTGCGTCTAACATTTGCTTAACCTGCAATTCCGGCCCGTAGGGATTGGCGTGAAACTTGCCAGGCGTAGCCTGAAGCAAGTTTCATGACAAAAGGAATTGACAGGTTGAAGCAGTTGTTAGAGATTTTTTTTATTTATCAAATGAATCGGGATTAATTTTAGGAACTTTTTTTAAGACATTTGCGAACAACTTCTTATTTCCTAATAATCCTTTTTGTGATAAATAATTTTCCGTTTCCATTGCAGTAACTTTTTCCGTAATCGCAGAAGAAATAAACTGATTTATTGAAATGTTATCATCTTTGGATATTTGTTTTACAATCTCATGAATTGAATCAGGGATCCTGATGCTTAATGTGCTCATATTTAACCTCCCAT
>CAZBNS010000107.1:0-832 GCA_964493475.1 uncultured Rhizobiaceae bacterium
CAAAGAACAGAATGCCGGCAAAAAAGGAATTGATTTAGCTATTGCTCAATTAAAACTACTGCGTGAGACTCACCCCGAATATGGCACGGAAATGCTGTTTAAATTGTGCGAATGCGATAAAAAAACATATAATGCGGCATGGGATGCTATCACAGAATACGAAAAATGCGATGCGATAGAAAATGCAAAAACAAGTATCTTTTATTTAGATGCGACAACCGCATAAACCAAACCCTATTTTTCATTCTTTTTTTTTCTTATATTTTCTTTTATGAAGCAAGGAAAAGCGAATTGAGCTTCTTTTTGAAAATCAATCCCTATATGAGCTTCTTTTCCATTTTTAAAATTACCTTTTCCCGCTTTTCCTCGCTTTTCCAAATCAAAGGAAAAGCGAATTTGAGCTTCTTTTCACGATTAGGGCATTTTGTGAGTTTCGATGGGTATTTTCAAAAATCGCTTTTCCGATACCCCACATGTCCTTATATTTGCTCTTTCTTTTTTTATTTTTTCTATTTTTGTAAAGGGGTGTAGGAAAAGGTATAAAAAAATAAAAAAAAATAATATAAATAAACTACATACTCCCTCTAATGCGGAAACTAACCCCAAATTCGCTTTTCCTTGTTTTTTGGAAAAGCGAGGAAAAGCGGGAAAAGCAAAAAATATTATATCAATTCGAACTCAATAATAGCTTTGATTTAAAAAAGAAGCTCAATTCGCTTTTCCTTTTGATTTTAAACAACGCTACAAAGCAGAGCAATACAAGGCATGCCATACACCTATACACCCCACATAAGGCATACTTCACAGTGTTATTTTTTTAAAGCTCAAATTG
>CAZBNS010000107.1:842-3625 GCA_964493475.1 uncultured Rhizobiaceae bacterium
GTATGAACCCCGATTGGTTAAATACGCTCTAAATCGCTTTACCTTATGCTTTTTAACAAATATAAAAAGAAAATAAAGCAGAGCAATACAAGGGCATACCATACAGCAATGAACCCCGCATAAGGTATATTCACATTGCTATTTTTTAAAGCTCAGAATGGACTCCGATTCAAAAAAAGATGGGGTGTAGAATCTGCGAACACTATACCCCTATACAAACACCTTATCCCACACTCAATAATCAATCAGCCATAAGGGGTTAAAGGCAGTCGTGACTACGGGGGCAGGCAATAGGTAGCCCACAGCAGGCATAGAGCATAGATGATCATGTGCTATAGCCCTTCGCTCTCTATATAGGGTAGCCTTGCGCGCGTTTCATTTTGCAGTTGTTTTTTTTCCGCAGGCAAAACAAAAAAATACATAAGATATTAATATCGTTGTCCGTCGAAGCAACCGAAACATTTATTTAATTTTTGCTTCGCGCGTATTTATTATATATTATGCCGCATACTGCGCGGGGGCGACAGAAAACAAACAGCATTTCGTTTATTTTGTTAATCTGATCTGTTTGCTAGCTGTATTGGATTTTGAAAACAGGGGAAACGCTTATATATACAAAGTGTTTACCTTGATGATAATGAATAATAACAACCAAACTAATACTGGTACATTAGATGATGATGCTAATGTACAGTTCGTTAATAATCTTGATGCCAATTATCTGTATAATTATGCAAAATTGAAGATTATTAATCTGTTAGGCGTAAAAATGGATGTAGAGAATGATAGTACTCTTTTTGTGAACACTTTACATTTACTTAACTTTGTGCGAGATAGGGACACGCGTACACGTCTGACTAAACAACTGATGAGTGAGTGTACACTAGGTGGTAAGTTACGTACTGAGATGGCTGTAGCCGCCCAGCCGTGTATATTGTTAGTTGGTGTAATAGATGACCTATGGAATAAGGCAGGTATCAAAAATATAGTAATGAGTCTAGAAGATGAGGATGAAGAAGAGGTATGCGTAAATGAGTAAACCTGCTTGTGACTGTCTCGCTCAACTCGAGTCATTTTTTAAAATCGCGCCAATCGATGAATCCAAATTAAAAATTAAAACGTTACCAAAATATTTTGCGGAACGTGTTTCACAAAAAAGCACTCAGGATGTTTTGTGCGTATTATCGGGTGAGCGCGGATCCGGCAAGAGTGTTACTGCGGTCTCACTTGCTAAAATGTGTGCCGACGAGTTGAGCATAATTGATTATGGCGACAAAAGTCACAGTAGAGAGTATTTTACTATCGATAATGTGGCAAGCATTAAAGAAGAATCACTTTTACATCTGATTGGTTTTATTGGGAAAAGGAAACGACAAGTCATTATCCTGGATGATGCGAGTTTGGCCGTTAATAATCGTAATTCAATGAGTCTAATCAATAAAATAGTAAATGATGTGTTGACAATCAGCCGCACACAAAGGGATATTGTAATTTTAACCACTCCGTCTGCTTCATTAGTAGATTTGAGTATCAGGCGGATGATGTCATTCAAAATGCATATTATCCGGTCTAATCACGCAAAGAAATACAATATATGTACTGTAATGAGATGCTATTTCAATGATTTTAGCGAAAAGGTAATGGTAAAACATCTTACCGCGTTAGATTTAGCGACAAATGACGAGAAGCGAAGTAAAAAAGAACTGCACAACATAAAACTGAAGCAATATAAGATATTTGCCACACATGACGAGGAACTATTAGCGGCATACGACAAAATGCGAGAGCTGGAAGCGCGCGAAAAGATAAATGAATGTGATTTGGCATTAACCGCGGCAATCGGCAAAAAGAGGCAGGATTTAGGGTTATCCAAAGGTGTTAAACGCACAAATATTAATGTTGATAAAAGTGAAGTTTATCAAAAAATAAAGGATGTAACGGTAATGGTTGAATCGGGCATTGCTCTTCGCACTGCCCTTAAGGCAAAAGCATTAAGTACAACACAATTTTACAAATACAAAAATGAGGTGATTTAAATGGCACTTAGTTATTATCAAAAAAAATGGAACACATTGACCAAAAACATGAAAGCTAATGGATTTAATGATCGAGACACTCTATTAGTTGCACATTATATTTTTTCAGTTCCGGCGACAGTTGAGAAAGATGAAATGATAAATCTGTGTTTAAAAAATAAATTTATGCAAGAATTAAAATTAATTGATATAAATGCGCATCCCGAAATTAGAGCAAATTTATTAAAATTTATTAACCAAAAAATGGGGACGACGTTTGAGTAGTTTAATAGAAATGATTAACTTTTACAAAAGTCAAAACTACTCGGTGCTAGACGCGCTACAGTTGGCATACAACCCCGGTGGAACGGCTTTCCAATTCAATCAAAAAGAACAGCAATCACAACCAAACAATTAATTTTTAACATTCTTTTTTGAAATAAACATCAATTTTACATCAAATAAAATCATGAATTACGCTTAAATATATGGAAAATCAATTAATTATTATAAGATGAATAAAAGAAAAGAAAGTCCAAAAATAACGCCCTCTTTATTAACATTATATCCTAAAGAGACCCTCGATATAATCAAAACCACATATTATTTGCGCAAACGAGTAGGGTGTACGATGACCTATCCACAATATGTAAAAACATTAAAAAAATTAGGTTTTGTTTCTGGTATGCGAATTATCCGAATTGACAAAAAATCACCATGGTCACCAGATAATATTAAAGTATACGATGATTCAGCCCATAATAAGAT
>CAZBNS010000108.1:0-3563 GCA_964493475.1 uncultured Rhizobiaceae bacterium
ACAAAATCTAGCCTGGTAATGACAGGGCTGGGGGGCTTCCATTTGTTAACAAAATTTGGCAGGTAATGACAAGACTGCGGAGGGCTTTGTTTGTTAACAAAATCTAGCCTTGTAATGACAGGGCTGAGGAAGGGGGACTCCGTGCTTTTGTCAACACTTTTGTCTTAAAATCTACCCTGGTAATGACAAGACTTTATTAATATTTAAATCTCCCTCTCAGTATGTCATGAATGTATTAATATTGAAATCTCCCTCTCAGCATGTCATTCCGTAGCTGGTTTTTCTTATTGAGTGAAACGAAATTAGAAAATCCTCATACGGAATCCAGAAGAACCTATAAAGTATTTAAATAATATAATCCTATGTTATACTGACGGGTTGATTTTTGTTTTTGATATAAAGGTCTTTAGTCGCTTTAGTATCTGGTTTGGAAATCCATCAGATCCTTTACTAATGTTTTTATAATCTGATAATTTTAGATCTTTTAGATCTTTTAGATCTTTTGAGAACCAACCAGAGTTATAGTAAACAAATATAGGTAAATTTTGCTTCATAAATTTTGATAGAAGTTCTATGTTTTTTTTCAATGATTGTTCAGCACAATCATCCCAGATAGCAGGCTTTTTTTTAGTTCCATAGATTTCCTCTTTTTTAGTTTTTTTATCTTTAGAAGTTGCATATGGATAATACTCTAATGCAAGAATCTCAGTGTCTTTTATCTTTAGGTCAGTTATTTTCAATAACTTATCCCACCATTCACAATACTCCCGTTCTATTTTGAATTCTCCCTCAGAAGCCTTATACACTCCGTCTCTCTTCATTGTATATTCTGGAGCTCGTTTTATAAATTCTGCATCACTTCCGGGGTTTTCTAATAAAATTATAAGTTTTGGATTGGCTTCATTTCCAATTCGTTCTATTCGCAAATTAAATCTTGTAAGTTCTTTCATTCTTATATCCTTTGTTCATCTAATAATATAATATAAATAATAATAATAAATCAAATATTTATTATGGATTACACAGGTCAAGATTTTGTAATACTCGCTTCGCTCGTTAACAAAATCTAGCCTGGTAATGACAGGGCTGGGGGGCTTCCATTTGTTAACAAAATCTAGCCTGGTAATGACAGGACTGCGGAGGGCTTTGTTTGTTAACAAAATCTAGCCTGGTAATGACAGGGCTGGGGGGCTTCCATTTGTTAACAAAATTTGGCAGGTAATGACAGGACTGGAATTGATTAATTTATGGATTGCGGTTGAACGTTTTCTAAGTGTCTAAAGACACTAGAAAAACTAGCACCGCAATGACGATACTGAGAGAAAGTAAATGTCTGAAAGACAGACAGCAGTATTTGTATATGGAGTGAAGTCAAGACCATTTTTTATTCCAAATGGGAGCTACAAAGTATTTCTCAAAATATATAATTGCCAATAATTTATAATTTCCAATATAAATTACATTAACAGCAAGTTTCAAACTTACTTCTTCAATTTTAACAACTCATTCAATCTTCTTGCGAATTCGCCTGCATTAGCAACCGGTTCTCCCTCTATAATACAAGCTTCATCAAATAAAATATTTATCATTTCCTGCAATTCAACCAGTTTTTCTGGTTTTGACAAATTTGCGTTAATGCTTTGAATTATCTCATGCTTTGGATTAATCTCAATAATTTTTTTCATTGAAAATGGGATTTGCTTTTGTTCCAATAAATATCTTTCTAGCCTTATATCCATAGCTTGTTTATCAGCAACCAAACATACAGGGCTTGATGTGAGCTTTTTAGAAATTTTTACATCTTTAATTTTGTCTTTTAGTGTTTCTTTTATAAAAGTTATTAGTCCGCTAAATTCACTGTCAGTAATATTTTTTGCAATTTTTTTCTCATCATCAAACTTAATATCTTTTTCTTCCTCTTCTGCTGGCTGATTATTGATATTGTTTAAATCAATGTCTTCTTTTGTAATTGACTTAAATCCTTTCCCTTTATATTCATGTTGAGTTGTTACCCAGAAATTATCAACTGTGTCAATTAAGTAAAGAACTTCAATATCCCTATCTTTGAAACCTTCAACTTGTGGTGAATTTTCAAGGCTCGCTACGCTTTCTCCAGTTATGTAAAATATATTTTCTTGTTTTTCCTTCATTCTATCCATATATTCTTTTAAGGTAATCATTTTATTGGGTGATTTGCTTGAATAAAAAATACAAATATTCATTATGTCTTCGCCAAAAATGCCGCCTTCGCACAATCCTTCTTTAATTACTGCTCCAAAATTATTCCAGAATTCCAGATATTTTTCTGAGTCCTCGCCCATTTTCTTTTCAAGTTCGCTTAAAATTCTTTTTGTCAAAGATTTTTTGATTTTTTCAATAAGATTATTATACTGTAAGCTTTCCCTATTGATATTCAAAGGCAAATCTTCAGAATCAACTATACCCCTCACAAACCTTAAAAACGGAGGCAAAAGTTGAACGGCGTCGTCCGTGATAAATACTCTTTTTACATACAGTTTTATTTTTGATTCCCTATCCGACGGCAAATATAAATCAATAGGTTTTTTATTCGGAATAAAGATTAAATTTATAAATTCAATAACGCCTTCAGCTTTATTATGCAAAGTCATAAACGGTTCGCCCGGCATATGCGAAACATGCGTATAAAATTCGTTATACTGCTCTTTTGTAATTTCATTTTTTGGCCTAGTCCATAATGCCGACGCTGTATTCATAATTTTAAAATGCCCATCGTCCATTTGCAGCTCAACAGGAATGCTAATGTGATCCGAATACAATTTTATTATATTTCCCAAATAAATTTTATCCAAAAATTGCTCTTCATCTTTTTTTAAATGTAAAACCACCCTAGTTCCCCTTGGATATTCCTCATCTAGCTCTTCAACTGTATATTTTCCTTCACCATCTGATACCCACTTATTAACTTTTTTCTTTCCAGCTTTTCTAGAAATTACCTCAACCTTATCAGCAATCATAAATGCAGAATAAAATCCAACGCCAAACTGTCCAATCAACTGTGCGTCTTTAGCATTATTTTCATCCAAGCTTTTTAAAAACGCCTCAGTTCCAGATCTAGCTATTGTTCCAAGCTGAGAAATCAATTCCGCTCTTTCCATTCCTATGCCATTGTCAACAACCGATACAATTTTTTTATCCTTATCTATTTCAATTTTAACCTTTAATTCTTTATCTTCATCTAGCAGTTTGCTGTCTTGTATCGCCTTATATCTCAACTTGTCGCAAGCGTCAGAAGCATTTGAAATCAATTCCCTAATTGCCACATCCTTATTTGTATATAAAGAATGTATCATTAACTTAAGCATTTTTTTGCTCTCAACACCAAAATCAAACTTTTCTTTTTCAGACATAATGTAAAATTTTATTAGCTAGCAAATTATATAGGTATTATTTGAAGAATTTCAAGATTTCCATGTCAATTCCCAAACACATCTGGCACTTTTTTCTCACTTTTATTTAATAAATGATAATATTGCATAGGAATTAATTTATTTTTACTTAACAATAATTTAAAAGTTTCATAA
>CAZBNS010000109.1:0-3510 GCA_964493475.1 uncultured Rhizobiaceae bacterium
TATTTCATAAAGATTTACTGAATTGTTTATAGTATATTAAATTTGTGCAGTGCCCTATTGACATATTACCCCTTTATATTCTAATATAGGGAAATAAAAACGCAAGCTATAACATTCCTAGATGTTTACATATCCATTGATTGATTCTAATATAGGGAAATAAAAACGCAAGCTATAACACAACAGGTAAACAGGTAAAACAGAATAAAATTCTAATATAGGGAAATAAAAACGCAAGCTATAACCTCAAATCAGTTTCCCTCAAATTAGCTTCCATTCTAATATAGGGAAATAAAAACGCAAGCTATAACTCAAATGCGACATTAGTTTGACTTCTTTTTATTCTAATATAGGGAAATAAAAACGCAAGCTATAACTTATGAAATATAATAAGCGGACAATTTTTTATTCTAATATAGGGAAATAAAAACGCAAGCTATAACGAACAAGTAAACGAAATGAGAGAACAGTTTATTCTAATATAGGGAAATAAAAACGCAAGCTATAACATATCTTTTAATACATTGTTCTTAATTGGAATTCTAATATAGGGAAATAAAAACGCAAGCTATAACAAGCAAAAGTAAAATAAGAAGTTATATATTATTCTAATATAGGGAAATAAAAACGCAAGCTATAACACCGGTAAATCAATAAATGTTTGAATTATAATTCTAATATAGGGAAATAAAAACGCAAGCTATAACTTTTACGGTATCACATTCACATTCAAAAATATTCTAATATAGGGAAATAAAAACGCAAGCTATAACTACATTCATTTTAAGGCATTGCTAACTTTTAGTTTCTTTTTAAAGTTAAGCATATAATATTTGATTATGTTAATAATCAAATATTATATGCTCTTGAAGAGTTTGGTGCTACAATTTCGCAGTCTGATGGTTTTAATAATGTAGTATTAAAAAAAACAATAAAAAATAAAGTGGAAATCGTATTACCGTTTCCAAGCAGAGGAGCTACTATAAATACGATTTTTGCAGCTTCTCTATTAGATAATGTAGAAACAACTATTAAAAATGCAAATAATAGTCCTGAAACAAATGGCATAGTGGAATTATTAAGACTAGCTGGTTTGAATATTAAAAGAATTAATGATATGTTATATATGAAAGGGGTTAAAAAATTAAATTTAAATAATTATTCAATACCAGCAGATAAAATAGAAGTTGGAACATTACTTGTTGCTGGTTTAATAACTAAAGGTGAAGTTAAAGTTAATAATATAAAAAGTGGCGATCTTGGTGATCTAAAATATATTTTTGATTCAATGAATGCAAAATATATTTTAAACGAAAATTTTATTGTTGTTAAAGCAAACCAATTTGATAAATTAAAATCTACATTTTTAATATCCGGTTTATATAAGCCTTGTATTGATGCTGATTACGAACCAATTTTTACACCGTTGTTATGCAAAATTGATGGATTTAGTCTTATAGATGATACAATAAATCCAGAAAGACATTCAAAATTTATCAATAGATTAAATTCTATTGGTGCTAATATTATTGAAACATCTCCAACTAGAGCTATTATTAATGGTAATAAAAATATGAAATTTTTACCAAATACAAATTTAGAAGCACTAGATATTAGAGGCGGTGTTGCTCAATTGATTGCTTCTTTAAGTTCAGAAGGCGAAAGTAGATTGTCAAATATAATTCAAATAGATAGAGGGTATGAGTTAATAGACGATAAAATTAATTTACTTGGTGGAAAAATAAAAAGAATTAAAAATGTATAATAAAATTAAAAGTTATTTATCTTATGGAATAGAAAATAATTTATATACCGCATGTGTTTTAGAAATAAGAAAAAATAATAAAGTTGTTTTTGATGATTGCTTTGGAGTGCTGGACCCAAGATTTCTAGATAAAAAGACAAAAATTGATTCATTATTTGATTTAGCTTCTTTAACTAAATTATTTATATCTGTATTATTTATGAAGTTAGTTGAAGAAGGAAAAGTAAAATTAGATGATAAAATTCAAAGTATCGAACCAAAGTTTATTGGTAAGAATAAAGATTCAATTACATTTAAGCATATTTTATCACATTCAAGTGGATTGCCTGCCAGTTTTAATTTATATGAAAAACAAGAATGGAATAAAGGCAATGAAGTTGTACTCAATAAATTATTTAATACAGATTTAGCATATAAGCCAGGTGAGCAAATTGTTTATAGTTGCTTGGGTTTTATGTTATTAGGACATCTTATAGAAAAAATTACAAACGAAAGACTTGACAAAGTTTTATATAAAAAGATTTTTAAACCATTAAATTGGAATAATATTATGTTTAAACCCAATAAAAGTTTATGGAATAATATAGCTATTACAGTTTTTGAAAGGGAAAATCGTGGATTATTAGATTATGGCACTGTTCATGATGGAAATGCTATTGCTTTAAACGATGGTATATCTGGAAATGCTGGTTTATTTGGAAATGCTAATGCAATTGCTAATTTAGGGCAAATGTTTTTAGACAAAACTTTTTTAAAAAAAGAAATCATAGAATTAATGTTGCAAAGTCATGCTGAATTTAACAATAAAAAAAGAGGACTGGGTTGGCAACTGCGTTCAAACGATGAGTCTATTATAATGCATCCATTTTCTGAAAAATCTTTTGGACATACGGGTCATACAGGAACTTCTTTGATAGTTGATCCAGAAAAGAATCTTGTAATTTCATTCTTAACAAATAGTGTGCATTTTTATAAAAATGAAAATGACATAAATAAATTTAAAAAATTTAGATTAGAATTGTATAAGAATATATTAGATATTATTAATTAAAGAATTAATTGTATTTTTTATATCATACTTTCTTGCATTAGTTATACTCTTAATTACTAGTTCATTGTATTTGTCATCGTTTATTTTATCAAATTTTTCTCTTAATTTATTAGATAAATCATATGGATTATTAGCTTCAAAAGCTATTCCAGAACTACCAATTACTTCTATAAGACCAGAAATTTTTGAATAAAATACTGGTAATCCGTACATTTGTGCCTCAATAGCTGTTAAAGAGAAAGCCTCTATATATTTTGTTGGAATTACTATAGCATCATAATTTTGAAACAAATTCCATAAATTTTGTCTACTTGTAAATGGTAAAAAAGAAATTCTCTCGTGGTGTTGGGTCCACGAACCCAACACCTAAAAATATAAAATCTTAATTTATTTTTTGGTTTAAGTTTGAGATAACATCAGGTGTTGGGTTCGGAGACCCAACACCACGAAGGTTTTCTTTGCATTTGTCTTTCTCTTGGTATTTTTATTGCCTCGCTATTTATTTTTATTTCATGACCACCAGCCTCTCTCAAAACAACCTTTTTAATTTGGAAATTTATTTATGTTATATTTCATAAGTTTTTCTTCTTTTTATTAAATAAATAATTTTATAAATTGATTTTTAGCCAATTAGCTAATTGCTCTTTAGCATTACCCCAAAACACATTAGACTTTTCGTAATTTTTATCACGAA
>CAZBNS010000110.1:0-3416 GCA_964493475.1 uncultured Rhizobiaceae bacterium
AGCACTTCACTGTCATAGAAGCACGAAACCCCCGCTTTTGCAAAACGGCTGTTACCAGCCGTTTTTATTGTTAATCTCTTCATTTTCTGTCAGTTGTTTCTGTAAGTAATCAAGTTCATTGTTTAGTTTTTGTCTTGTTTCTTCAAAGTAATTGTCCCAGTCCGATATTTCTATTACTTTCCTGTATGTATCACTCAACTTAATAGATACGATTTCACTTTCAATAATTTTGATTTGTCTTTTAAGTCGTGCTATTTCAACTAGAAGTAAGTCTTTCTCCGTAATTGTTTCAGAAGTGGTTCTAAAGAAATTTCCCTTTTCAAGTTCAGTAAGGATTTCCGATACTTTGCTTAAATCATTTTGGTCATAGGCTGTCTTTAGCTCAACAAATATTTTTTGTGCTGTTTCTTTTAGTTCATTAACTACTTTGTCAGGATGACAAAGAACTGTCGCTTTTCTAAATTTTAATTTCAATTCATTTTTTTCTTGGACTGAAAGTTCTCGAACTTTCTTAGAACTTTCTAAATCAAATTGCTCCCTATATTGCTTTTCATCTTGCTCTGCTTCATCATACTTATCTTTTGAATATTTGAACTTTAACTTTCTAAGTTTAAGAATTTTTAATATTATTTCTCCTAATTCGAGGGTATGCCTATGTTGAAACTCTGAAATTATTTTTTCAAGTTCAGTCTTTTCATTATCAAAAGCATTAATTTGATTTTCAAGTTTTCTAACTTCTGTTTTTAAAATAGCAAGTTCTTTGTCTATCCAAAGTTCCACTTGTTGATTTTGTCTTATGAAGTTATCAATAATTGGAATTGCGAGATTGAAGCTTTCGGACTTAACTAAGGAGATAATTTCAGATATATCTACATTAAAATCATATTGACCTAACTTAAGGCTTTCTGCTATCAATGAATTCACATCTTCTAATAGAATATAATTCTTTATGATTTCAAGTCGTTTTACTACGATATGAAGTGGAAATACATCATCCTTTAATGCTTCTTTTGGATTTATAATTTTTACGATTTTGTTAAATTCATCAAGGAACTGATTAGCAAGAATATTATCGTTATATGTGATGATAATATTTTCAAAGTTTGTGTGTGCTTTGTAGCTCCAGTTATAAGAACCTGTTATGATGGTAGTATTGTCTATGATACAAAATTTATTGTGCATCAATTCATTTTCGGCAATACCTGACTTGAAAATATTAATGTTTTTAATATTTATGCTATTGTAAGGTATAGATGAATTATTATTGATTTCATCATCGTTAATTATTATGAAAACCTTGCAGTTATTTTGTGCCTTAATTTTAAGAATATCGAACAATTCTTTATTTGTGAACCAAGCAACGGCAATGTGAATGGCTTTTTGTGCCTTCCACAACTCCATCTTAATTCTTTCTGATATATTTTCAAAAACCGCTTCTGTTTTCATATTCAACCGAATTCATAGTATATATTACAATTTGGTATCATTTTATTCAAATATTCTCTTTCATTCTTTGAAATTGGGTTGCCATATATGTATAATTTTTCAAGGTTATTTAATTTATATAAATCCCTTAATGATGTTACTGTATTTTGATAATTAGAATAAGTATTGGATGTTATTGATAAATTTCTAAGCTCGGTTAAATTACATAATGGGCTTAAGTCTTTAATTTTATTGTTATCTAAAACAAGTTTCTGAATTCTTGTCAAGTTACTTAAAGGACTTAAATCCGATATTTTATTACCAAAAATTGATAATGACCTTATGTTTACAAGTGCTTCAATACCATTTAAGTCTTCAATGTCATTATTATATAGGTTTACTTCTTCAAGTGTTTTGAGATTTTGTATATTTTCAACATTGGTTATTTTGTTACACCCTAGATTTATGTGTTTTATCACCCCCAATTTTAAATCAGATATCTCTGTAATATTATTGTAATCTAGTTTGATTGATTCTAAATTAGGGAAGTTGTTTAAAAAGTTAAGGTTTGAAATTTTGTTGTGCTCACCTGAAAATTCTAATAAACTAGGGTTATAAAAGTTGAAATTATTTTCGGTGAGATTATTCCAACCCAAATCCAAATATTTTAATTTTGTTAATGGCTTAATACCGATGACATTAGTTAATCTTTCGTAATCATTCTCATAGTATCCATCAGCAGGGTCGTTATTGTAAAAAACCTTTTCAATCTTTAAAATATTTTCTATTTCATCTTTTGATAATTCTGGTATTTGGGTTGGATTTTCTAAAAGGCTTATTATATGGTCATAGTTTTTATATTTATAGCTATTATAAAGAATTACTTTCCAAATAGAATTTAAACTGTTCCACCAATCAATTGGATTAGATAATTGTAAATCTCTTTCGGACAAGATTTTTTCAATTATGGCAATTGAATTCCCTAAACGAACAAGTCCATTAGAACCTAAAGGGACTAAAGAATTAATTGTGTTATTTTCTATATTGTCCTGCATTATTCGCTGCTGATAATTAAAACAAATTTAATGCTCCGTCAGATTGGCTGCTATTTTGTTCGCTAAATTTTTTTCCAAGATAAGTTGCAATTGCGGCAGTTAGCTCAACAACTAATTCTGCTTCTAAATATTCAGGAGCTTGCCCCTCTTGAAGATGTCGTCCTTGATTAGAAGCGAAGCCCCAAATTTTTTCAATAGCACTATCAAGCGGTTTTGGTACAATGTTAGGATGTTTCTCTATTATTTTACCCATTGTCATTTTTCTATCGCCTGTAATTTCTCGTGAAACACATTCCAAACAAGCAAGTGAATGCTGAATAGCTCCAGTAATATCTGGTGTTGGTCGTCTTGAAAGGTCAGTTATAGCTTCCCTTATTTCTGTTTTGGCAGTATCCAATTTTGCTACTTCCAAAACTTCGACTACATTTTTTACTGCGGTTTCAAAAATTTCGTCACCACGAGTTTCAATTTGGTTTTCATTTATTTTCCAACCTATCCCGTTCATTATAAAGAACTCGTTCATTTCTTCTGAAAAGTTCGTTCTTTCCTTTGTGTTTAGTTTTTGTAGGATAAGTTCAATTATATCATAAATAAAAAACCAGTTGCAGTTTTCTAAATGTGATTTAATTTCATAGTCAATATTTGGAAAATCTGTCCAATTGCCTTCGGGTGCAACCTTCAAAACTTTACAAACAATAGGCAACAAGTCTGATGGCTGTTTGCCAAGTTCGTAATATGCTATACGTACAAAGTTTCTTAGTCCTTCTGGTGCGTCTTCTCTAACTGTAATTTCTTTCTCATTTAATGAAAAATGTCCTAATCGTTTTGAAAATGTCTTTTTATCTGTCATATTTTATTGATGTCGGGTTTTTAAAATGGCTGGTAACGTGTTATTTACGCAATGAATATACAACATTCGTATATACCCGATTTATA
>CAZBNS010000111.1:0-3306 GCA_964493475.1 uncultured Rhizobiaceae bacterium
AACTTTGTTACTTTGGTTTATCATTGCGTTTTAGATGCAATTCACCACCGGAAGCAACAACTGCGGCGGTCTCGTGGGTAACGGTGCCTACACATCGTCCGTCCTTTCCCCCTTTTAGGGGGAAAATTCTTTTATACGTTTAATGTATTGTAGGTTATTATAAAAACGTTAATATGTAAAAATATAAATAGTATTAACGTCAAGTAATATTGATGACTGTTATTATTAATATCATTATCTGTGAGGTTTATTCTTGAGTCTTGCTTCATATAGACTTTTTTTAGACCAAAGTATGATTAAACATATTGCTGTTTACAATATTAAACCAATCATCAATGGGACAGAAAAGCAAAATGGATGGGCGAACGATAAACGTACAAAACTAATTAATCTTATCGAAAAACATTCGAGTGAACATACTGTTGAATTTTTAACAAAAATTAAAGAAAAAATAATTCATATTGAGGATTTTGCTTGGTGGTTATATTATAGTGGATTAAGCGACGCGGCGTTTGTTACATTTTTAATTCAACACATAGATGAAGTATCTAATGGCGAACAGGTTTATTATTCGACTACGCCTATTAAACCTGTTAATTCGAGTGCCGTTACTACCATCTCTAATGATTCACTAGTGCCTATTCGAAATAATTCGAATTCAGTAATTTCTAAACCTTCAGAAGTGATTCATGAATCTGTATCTAAATCACAGTCATTAGATTGTAATATGGAAACTGTAATTATTGATGATAATGACGCTGATTATTTATTTATTATTTGCAATCCTTCATTAAAAATAGAACATGTGTTAAATTCGTGTAAAGTGTGCAATGTTGATTATGTAAAAATAGAAAATGGCTATAAATGTGCGATAGCTAAATCGGATTTAGAAAGAAGTGCTTTTATTGGTGCAATCATATGTCAATTGGTTGAGTTGTCTATTTGTGTAACAAAAGCAAAATCAAATTTGTCAGCACAGGTATTTGATATATATGTAACTATGGAAAATGATAAATTGATATGTTTTACTAAATCTCAATCAGCGTATAAAGAACTTAGTAGATTCGGATATCGTAAAATTCATATGCTTAATACAAATATCAATCAAATGATTGAAGTTTTTAACAATTATAAGAGTTTTATATCTGATGAGGCATATTCTTATTTGGAAAGAAATAAAGAATCGACTACTTAATGGTTGCAAATACTGTAAGTTGGGATGCCTTGAATTGGAAAAAAATTCATTATACTGTTGAGAAGTTACAAATTAAAATAGCAAAAGCAACAAAAGACGAAGATTGGGAACGTGTAATGCGTCTTCAAAATTTAGTTTTTAATTCGTATTATTGTAAATTGGTAGCAGTTAGACGAGTAACTATAAAAAAGCGAAAACGAACAGCTGGTTTAGACGGAAAATTTTGGGACACAGATGCTGAAAAATATGATGTAGTTAGTAAAATGGATTATCGATGTTATAATCCATTACCATTTAAACGTATTTATGTGCAAAAAGATCACGATAAGACAAAATTAAGACCTTTATCTATACCTGTTATTTACGATCGAGCTATGCAGGCGTTGTTTTTAATAGCGTTAGACCCAGTTATAGAAACATTGGCCGATAAACATGCTTATGGATTTAGATTGTATAGAAATTCGCAAGATGCCATTCGTGATATGTTATATAATTTTAATTTTACAAATGGTAATCAGTGGTTAATGAAAGCTGATATAAAAGAATGTTTTGATAATATTTCGCATGAATGGTTGATGAATAATTTAATTTTTGATAAACGATTATTACATTCTATTTTAACATGTGGTTATATATATCAAAATGAATTTCATGCGTTATCTGCTGGTATCCCACAAGGCGGTGTTTTATCTCCAGTGATTGTTAATTTTGCTTTAACTGGGTTTGAGAAAATTCTTCGTTGTAAATATCCAGATGCTAGAATGATTAGATATGTTGATGATTTTTTATTTTCAGCTCCTACTAAACATATGTTAGATGCGATTTTAATCGATTTGTCTAACTTTTTAGCAATTAGAACATTGGCGTTATCTCCTACTAAAACCGAAATAAAACACATCACAGAAGGTATTAGCTTTATTGGATGGTTTATTAAAAAATCTGGTAATGAAATTGAACTGTTTCCTACTATGTTATCTTTGCAGGAAGTATGGCTTAGAATTTTACATACAAAAGAACAATCTATACATTGGTCTCCTACCAAATTCGTTACCAAATTGAATTATATAATTCGTGGATGGGGAAATTATCATACATATGGATGTAAACCTCATTGCTTTATCGATTTAGATATTTCGATTGAGGAAATGTTATGGGATTGGTTGAAAACTAAATATCCAAAATTAACTGAAAAAGAATTAAGATATAAATTTTTTAATGATAATTCAAATGGAGATAGAAATTATAATTTTAATGGTATTAAATTAGAAAAAGTGGCAGATATAAGATTGAAAACGGCAGATAGACTCAATTTGGATAAAAACCCGTATATCAATCGATTGTATTTCAAAGAGCGACGAAAGAGCTATAATGCGCGTTTATTGACCTATTTCAATTAATATTTTTTTTAATTAAAACGTATGTTTACGGAGAGGCATAGGTTTAAATATATGGATGTTTTACTTTATACCTATGAAAAGTATAAAGACTATGTTAGTTATTGATTTTAATGGATTTCATCTAACTAATTTTTACAAATTTGTAGGTGTTGAGTTATGATTAGGCTTGATTTGATTGGAAAAAAAATAGGTATTGTGCTACTTTGTTTGATTGCATTAAGCGCGCTGATTTTACCAGTGAGCGCCGCTGGAACAGGTGAAGTTGATGATCCGTTTATTGTCACAAATCCTACTGAATTGCAGTCGATACAGAATAATTTAACAGCTTATTATGTATTAGGGAATGACATTGATTTAACCGGTGTCACATGGACTCCTATTGCTACAGGCGGCCAATTTCTTGGAGAATTAGATGGTGCTGGATATACAATTAGTAATTTAAATCTGAATTTATCATTAAATACGAGTGTAGGTTTATTTAGTGTTGCGAGTTCTGGCGCGTCTTTTAAAAATATAACGATTGATTCATTTACTGTCGTTGGTGAAAGCAACGTCGGTGCATTGGTTGGTTATATTGGAATGGCTGAAGCTACACATGATTGGTGTGTTATTGATAATGTTGATGTGACGAATTCGAATGTGCGCGCTAACACATCGTATGCGGGCAGTATATATGGATATGGTCAAACCTATGCATATGTGAGAATGAATGAT
>CAZBNS010000112.1:0-3237 GCA_964493475.1 uncultured Rhizobiaceae bacterium
GTTATTTTTTATGATGACTTCATTAATGTTTATAAGCATTGGATTTAGTTTTTACCTAGTATTGCAAGGGCAAATGAAAATCGGAACTTTTTTATTTGTTTGTCAAAATATGGTTATATTAAAAGGCGAAATCAGCCATCTATATGAAAATTCAATTGATTTTATTATGTTATATACTGAAATGAAAGATGGTTTTGAAACACTATTACAAGAGTATGAAATAAAGGATAAAGAAGGTGCTAAAATGTTAAAAATCAATAAGGGAAAAATTTTGTTTAAAAATGTAAAGTTTGGATATGATTTGCAACAACATTAATTTAAATAATAATTAACAGCTATTGCATATAAAACCTTGCAAAATATTTTTATTAAAGATATAAAACTTTATATTTAAAACTAGGTTTTTATAAATAAAAACAAATAAAATTAACAAAATAATAATTATATGAAAATATCTGTTATTGTCCCGGTTTATAATGTTAATAAATATATTAAAGAATGTTTACTATCAATTCTAAATCAAACATACAAGAACATTGAAGTTTTAATAATAGATGACGGCGGAACTGATGGTTCTATTTTAACTGCACAAAATGTTATTAAAAATGATAGCAGAGTAAAAATATTATCTTATGGTTGTAATAGAGGAGTATCTTTTGCAAGAAATTATGGTTTGCAATATGCTACCGGAGAGCTTATATATTTCATAGACAGCGATGACTTTATTGAATTAAATTATTTGGAAAGTATGATAAATAATTTTGACAATAGTTGTGATTTTTTAGAAAATCATAATTTAATACGATATTATAATCCAAATTATTTTGTTGCTATGAAACATAAAAAGCAATATGGAATTTTTACAAATATAAGTAAATGCCAAAACTTTTTATTTAATAGCTCTTGTAATAAATTATATAAAAGAGATTTTTTAATCAACAACAGTATTAAATTTCCCGAAAATATGTCAATGGGAGAGGATTGGTACTTTAAAATGCATTGTTTATGCTATGCAAAAAAGATTAAATTTATTAGAGGTGCTAAATATTTTTATAGACAGAGCAATTCATCCACTTTGAAGGTTTATACTAAAAATAGTATTGGTCCTTTTGAATTTATAAAATCTATATATACATTGTTTAAGGAAAATAATGCATTGGATAAAATTCAAATTCCATTTAATTTTTTGAGACATGAAATATTTGATAATACAAAATTTTATGAGATACAAGATTTTTTACGAAGTATTCAATCATCGATATTAAATAAGAGAAGTATTTATGACAGAAAAAATTGGTTAATGTTTAAATTTATATTAAATGCTAAAACTTTATTACATTTTAGAATAATATTTTTCTTTAGAAAAGCGTTTTTATATTTTTAATTGTTTTAATGAATATTTGCAAAATGGCTTGTGATTGAATAAGTCCACATAGAACAGATAATACAAATTATTTTGTTTAAAAATGTAAAATTTGGATATAATATTGATAAAAATTGTAGTGGTAAAAATGAAAACAGAGTCAAAAAATAGCAGTTTAGAAACAATATATCAAAGCGAAAACGGAGCCTTGGAAATTAGACTTGATGGTAAAAATGAAACTATTTGGGCTAATTTAAACCAAATTGCTATGCTTTTTGGCAAAGATAAATCTGTTATATCTAGACACATAAAAAATATCTTTGAGACTAAGGAATTAGAGGAACGAGAAACTGTTGCATTTTTTGCAACAGTTCAAATGGAAGGCGAAAAAGTTGTGTCAAGAAATATTGCTTTCTACAATCTTGATTTAGTATTATCTGTTGGCTATAGAGTTAACTCAAAGAATGCTACAAAATTTCGTCAATGGGCTACAAGAACTTTAAAACAATATATAGTAAAAGGCTGGAGCATAAATAGAGACAAAATTAAAGAAAATTATGATGAATTTTTAAGGGCTATTGAGGATTTAAAAAAGGTTTTGCCTTCTGATAAAAAATTAATAGAAAATGACAATATCATAGAATTAATTAAAATCTTTGCAAATACTTGGTTTTCCCTTGATGCATATGATAAAAATACATTATCAAGCATAGGTAAAACTAAAGAAGAAATAATGCTTACGGGCAACGATTTAGAAAATGATTTAAATTCATTAAAAAAAGCCTTAATAAATAAAAACGAAGCTACAGAATTATTTGCAACAGAAAGAGAAAAAGACAATTTAAAAGGAATTTTTGGCAATATAATGCAAACATTTATGGGTAAAGATGTTTATAAAACGGCTGAAGAAAAAGCAGTTAACTTATTATATTTTATAGTAAAAAATCATCCATTTATTGATGGAAACAAAAGAAGCGGCGCTTACAGCTTTATATGGTTTTTAAGAAAAAATAAAATTTTAGATATAAACAAAATAAACCCACAAGCTTTAACTGCTATAACAATTTTGATTGCAGAAAGCAATCCAAAAGATAGAGAAAAAATTATTAAATTAATATTACAATTATTAAGGTAGAAAAATGAAAATAGAAAAAATTGAAAACGAGCAAAAATTAAAAGAAGCATTGAATTTAATATTCAAAAAGAACGATGAGAAGGTTGGCATTGAAGAGAAATTTTTGTTTAAATCATTTGCTTATGCGGTAAAAGACGATGACAGTAAAATCGTCGGCGGAATTTCCGGCTGGAGAATTTTTTGTGAAATTTATATTGACGAATTAGTATTAGATGAAAGCCTCAGAGGTAAAGGTTATGGCAAAAAATTAATAGAAATAGTTGAAAAAGAAATAAATGATGGAAATTGTGATAATATCAATTTAATGACAAACTCATTTTTAAATGCTACTGAATTTTATAAAAAGTGTGGCTTTAAACTTGAATTTGTCAGAAAAAATGGCAAAGATTCAAGATTTGATAAATATTATATGATTAAAAAATTATAAAAAATGAGGCAAAAATGCAAAATGAAACAAAAAATGAAAAAATGGTCTTCGAAGATTTCAATTTGGAAATCGAACCAAGAACAAAAGTTGGATTAGTTGGCTATAGCGGAAGCGGCAAATCCACCCTCATAAACTTATTAATGAGATTTTTTGACATAAAAGAAGGAAACGGCGGAATTGAAATTGACGGACAAGACATCAGAGATGTGAGCCAGCAATCCCTTCGCCGCAGCATCTCCTACATCCCTCAAGACCCAATCCTCTTTCACAGAACAATTCGTGAGAACATAGCATATGGAAAACCCAATGCCA
>CAZBNS010000113.1:0-3167 GCA_964493475.1 uncultured Rhizobiaceae bacterium
ATTGCTTAGGGTGACAAAAGAAAAAGCCCCTTGCGAGGTTTTTTCTTTTGTGACCTTAGAACGACCCACCTTAAAACTCTATATAGATTTCTTCACTGAGTTAGATAGAGTAATATCAAACTTTGAAATTCCTTTTAATTTTGAACAGATTGAGGAAAAATCTTTAGCTTTATTAATCCCTTAATGGTATTTAAATTATTACTTAATTTATGTTAAAATAGTATCACTATGTCAGATAAAATTGAAATAAACAATGTATATACAGCAGATTGTGTAGAATTTATGAAGAAAATGGAGGAAAATTCTGTTGACTTAACAGTGACATCTCCTCCTTATGATGAATTGAGACATTATAATGGTTATGATTTTAATTTTGAAAATATAGCTAAAGAACTATACAGAATAACTAAAAAAGGAGGTGTCGTTGTTTGGGTTGTTGGAGATAAAATTAAAAAAGGTAATAAAAGTTTAACTAGTTTTAAGCAGGCTTTATTTTTTCAGAGTATTGGTTTTAATGTTCATGATGTCATGATTTACAGAAAAAAGAATACTCCTTTTATGAGAAATAATGGTTATACAAATTGTTTTGAATATATGTTTGTTTTTAGTAAAGGTTCACCTAAGACGTTTAATGCACTAAAAACAAAAACAGTAAGACAAGGAGAAGCGATGCTCCCTTTTAATAAAGGTGCTGATGGAATAAACAGAAAGATATTAGGAGAATTAAAACCTGAAAAAACACTAACTAATATTTGGGAATATGCTGTTGGGTTAGGTGGAACAACTAGTGATAAAATTGCTTTTGAACATCCTGCTGTTTTTCCTGAAAAATTAGCAGAAGACCATATTTTATCTTGGAGTAATATTGGAGATATTATTTTTGACCCTATGTGTGGGTCTGGAACAACTTGCAAGATGGCTATTAAAAATAAAAGAAAATATCTTGGGTGTGATATTTCTAAAGAGTATATAGAAATTACTAAGAAAAGATTAAAAAATTTAAATTTTTAATTATTTTCTAGGTATTTTATTGCTCTTTGTAGTATTTTTATATCATCTTTAAATCTTCCTATTCCTGTATTGCAACTATCACACATCCATCCTCTTACTTCACCTGTTTTATGATTATGGTCTAGAACTATTTTACTTGTTACTCCAACTATAGTTCTTTTGTGACAAATAGGACACTCAAAAGGAATATAATTAGGTTTATTTTTATTCCACTTTATTTTTTCTGATGGCTTAATATTATTTCCTTCAAGTAATTTTCTACAGTTTTGACATGATGGTCTTCTAACAGGTCTGTTATTTATACCATTTTGATTTCTAGCAAAATCAGTAGTATTTAAAAGTTTATGACATACATTGCAAATCTTTTTTGGAAAACTATCTCCGACTTTCTTTACGTCTACAAATTCAACTTCCTTAGAATTTATATTGGCTTTTTTACCTTCTCTTATAAAAAATACATTTAGTGTATCTCCTGATTCAGACTCAACCATTCCAACATCGTCCTTTTCAACATAAAAATCACTGGTTTTTAAGTCCCTTTTTGATACTACATATTTGTTTATTCCATCTTTCATATATAAACATATAATACAACTTTTGATACATTTTTACCAGATGTGATATAATTATTAAGTTCTTATAAAATTAAAAACCACCAATTTTTGTCTTTTTTATAAAAAGACTTCAGGGAAAACAAAAGGATGGTCTTTGTTGTCATTATTATAAATGATTCAATGATTACTTTTATTAAGATTGAATTGCTTAGCAAATGCCTACGGCAAATGCTACACAATATAATCTGAATATTCCTTTTCCTTGTCCTTTGAGAGATTAGTTCCTTTGAGAGGTAGGTAGTCGAATACCAACAATGCCAATTTATAAGAACAGTGAGTTTAGGGTGGTTTAGGATAATTGTCCACTCTTATATAGCTACAATGGATAACATAATTATACCATTGTTGCTTATTCTGATTATCCTCAGGGAAAATAGAATAAGGAACTAAGACCTCAGTGGATAATGAAAAAATATATTCATCCAAAACAGAATTACTAAAATTTCTTGGAATCAAGGAAAATTATTTATATTCCAAGTTTTCTAATAAATATAGAGAAAAGGAAATTCCAAAGAGAAATGGTGGCTTTCGTAAGATTAAACCACCTAATTTTAATTTAAAGAATATTCAGAGAAAAATACTTGATGACATTTTAACTCCTGTGCCTCAATTAGCTTGTGTGTATGGGCTATCAAAGAATAAAGGAATATCTGATAATGCAAAACTTCATCAGAAAAATACTTCTAATCAATTATTAAATTTAGATATAAAAGATTTCTTTCCCAGTGTATCAAACAGAGAAGTTGCTAGGGTTTTTAAAAGTATAGGTTTTAGTAAAGAAAATTCTTTAATATTAACTAAAATCTGCACTGTAGATAAATCATTACCACAAGGAGCTCCAACTAGCCCTTATTTAGCTTCAATGGTTTGTTCCAAGTTAGATAAAAAGATTTTTATTTATTGTAAAAATAGAAATTTTACATATTCAAGATATTTTGATGATATAAGTATATCTGGAAAGAACATACTCCAAAAACATGAAGATTATTTTGTAAAAATAGTAAAAAGTTATGGCTTTGATATAAACATTTCTAAGAGACAATTTTTTGAACCTAATGAGGATAAGATAATAAATAATATTTTAATTAAGAAAGTTGGTTTATCTGTATCTGATAAATATAAAAAGGAAATTGAAGATATTTACATAGAAACATTAAAAGATAATTCAATTACTAATCAGAGAAAATTTGCTGGAAAGTTTGGATTCTATTTACACATAAACAGGAGAGGTGCTAAGTCATTTTTAAGACAACTTAAATTTGTTAATAAGGGCAAGTAAAATGCAACACATTTATGTTGCAAATGCAACATACTAAATGCAGGTATTTTAGCTGAAAATGCAGTCTCAAAATATCGGTGTTTATCCGTTAAATAGCGGAATATGAATAATAGAGAAAAGCTATTAAATAATAGCTAACTGAATGGTGGTGGGATACCATAAAATAATGGTCCTGAACTCTAGCTAATATCCTGCTAACTCTAGTGTCTGAATACTGGTGTTTTACCAGTAAATACTGGTGAATGAATAGTGGTGAATTAACA
>CAZBNS010000114.1:0-3096 GCA_964493475.1 uncultured Rhizobiaceae bacterium
CCATTTGCATACCCGCCTGGTTTACAGTTTGAGGCAAGTTAAGCAGATTGTAGCTTATTTGCAAATTTTTCCTCCCGTCAAAGGTCATCAACGTTTCTGCCTCCACCACCGGCAGAACATAGTAACGCCCATCTAAGGCTGTGTTCTACCAAGTCAAGGACATATTTACACAAACTCACTGCAAGTTTTCTTTAAATAGGCAAAAAACATCCTGAACTAAAAGCTAATTATTACAATATTCTCCCAATCTTGATTTCCGACTTAAGGATTTCATAAACATAGGCGGAACTTTCGATATAAAGTCCGGTAGATTCATCGCAGAGTTTTTCGAATGTTTCTGAATTATGAAACAGGCTGATAGCCGAGGGCAGATCCATATTATTGTCCTGCATCAAGTAGGCAACGATGTTTTTAGTGATGCCTTCTACGAGATATTGTACTTTCTTATTCATAGCGTTTTCAGATATGCCACTGCTTGTGGTGTGTGAAAGAAATACTGTGATGATATTTTCTTATACTTTAAGCCATTTACGAGCATAGGCAAATCAATGTTTTTTATCTTGATGTTTGATCTGTGATATAGTTTCATAATACACCTCCTCCATTATTATAACACACACGAGCCAAGTCCTGTACGCTATCATCCAGCGACAAGAGGTGTTCTGCGTCGTAATGCTCTGAAAGAAATTCCAGCCCTTTAAAGCGGTTCAGGTAATTACTTGCCTCACGGATGGTCTTGTTGTACGTCTTGGCAAATTCGCTGATTACAGCGACAATGTAGCCAATAACACGTTTGTTGATCTTACGAGAACCCACCAAGCTAACCGATGCCGACAGATTCAACGCATCAAGGACCTTAGTAACCGTTTTTAGCGTTAGCCCCTTGCCACTTTCAATCTTGGAAATATGTGCTTTACCCACACCGACCTTTAACCCAAGCTCTTCCTGAGTCATTCCTCTACGCACTCTTTCGTCCCTAATCAATGCTCCTATATTTTTGGTCCCCCTCTTTTTCTTTCCTAAGCGACCATCTTGTCTGCAAATTGTAAATATTCTAAAAACAATAATGGTTTATTTTACTAAAAGTGTATTTATTTTTCTTTACAGGGCAAGATAATTTAAATTCAGAATTGTAAAAGTGTAATTATAGATGCGCAATGATGTTGAAAAACAAGCTATAATGTGTTGTTTTATTTGGACATGGTATTTTTTATATTTAAATTCACCCTGTCATTACAAAATCTTTATAAGATGAAAAAATCAACTTACTTTTTCAAAAATTTAGTCACATCATTTTTGCACTTTAGGAAAGCTTTAGTGGCCCTTTTTTTTGTCGCGGCATTAATAATAGCAATATGTTCATGTAAACCGGAGCCTAATCCCGACGATGATTTGATTGTGTCCATAGAGATTGGTAATAACTATTAATATTTTAATTATGCAATGAGGCGATTTTTCCTTTTTACCATAACAGCATTCCTTCTTTGGGGTTGTGTAGATTGGAGGCAACTGAGTATTATTCCAATATTACCCAGCATAGGCTTGAAAATTAAATTTTAAAATTGGAGGATGTGAACACTCCAAGATTTTAGATATTTGACTAATCTACTTTTTATGAATGAGCGTTTGTATAATATTTCAACAACAACAGTTAAGGTTGTGTTATTGAGTGTTGCTGCATTTGTTTTGATACAGTGTAAAAATGAAACCTGTACTACTCATGCCATTCCGGTTATTGATATAGAAGAGGGATTGAATAAGGGGGGGGCAGTAATGTTAAGTGAACTGTGTAGTTCACTAGAGTATATACCTTTGCAAACAGAACCCAATTCAATAATTGGTAGAAGACCTAATATAAAGACATCGGGCAATTTATTTTACATAACATATCTCTACAGTGATAATTGTCTGGTCTTTGATTCTAAGGGGGTTTTTAGAAATATTATTGGACAGAAAGGTAATGCAAAAGGGGAATATACACGTATAAATGAACTTAATATTGAAGAAGATAGATCTAATATTGCTTTAAGCGATTTTAATAAAATTGTAATATACAACTCAGAGGGGCTATTTATAAAAGAGATCCCTTTAGATCAAATTAACGAGGATGGTTACAGTATCAAAAATCTTGTTTATATAGGAGAGGGGAAATATTGGGCTACAAAATTCCAAGGGAAAAATTACTCCGAAGTAGTATCTGTCATTGACAATTCTGGAGAAGTTTTACACTCAAGACACCTTGGTAAGAGAATTACTTTAGCAGAAATAGAGGAGATTGATGGGAAAAAAATCTCTGTAACAGGTGGTGTACCCCCGTATATTTATAAATTTGAAAACAGTGTAAGATATTTAAGTGCAAAAAACGATACCATTTTTTCTTTTTCAGAAGAGTTAGTAAAGAAACCTACTTACATTATTGACTTAGGGAGTTACAAAAGCAAATTGGACAATTCCATTAAAGATGATAATGATGTAACAGTTGTTCAAAGCTCCTTTAAAGAGAGTAGCAACTATATATTCTTTAGAGTGGTTGTCCCTTTGAACCTGTTTCCACATATAAAGCCTGAAGATAGATTCGGATATACTCTGTATGACAAAACAAAAGGAGAGGTGAGAACACTCTCCTATGAATCATCATTTGATTTAACTGGCTTAACAAACGATATTGATAATGGCATGCCTTTTTGGCCCAATCTAATAACTGGTAATAAAATGTATCAAATTATTGATGCTCTTACATTTATAAATATGAGTAAAAACACCCGCTCGGCAAAGATAAAAGAAATTGCCTCAACTATTACAGAAAACTCCAACCCAGTAATAATTGTTGCTACATTTAAATAACGCATCCATAATAAGGATAGATAACAATCATCATAAACAAACTGTAACCTCTCAAGGATCCCACTATAGGTTGATAACATGCTCTTTGACGGGAGGAAAGATTTGCAAATGGCCACCCAATTTATTTATATCAATTATTTACTGCTGTGAAAAAAATCTTATCAATATTATTGTTTTTATCAGCTACCTGTATGGTTTCATTTTCACAGAACGCTGATTCCTTGAAACTGCATTATGATTATTTTTCCCAAT
>CAZBNS010000115.1:0-3095 GCA_964493475.1 uncultured Rhizobiaceae bacterium
ATGCTGGTCAGAAGAGTGTCAATTGGCAGTTCAAGACTGCAGACGCCCGTACAAAGCTGAAGCACCTCTATCCTATATTGAACTTTTAAGTGTTACAAAGTACTAGTTTGTCTCTTTCGTAGTGGTCTCTACCATGCACTATAAATATATTCCTTGACTATTCAAGAGTTGAATACTTATTAAGAATATTAAATACATTTTGAAAAAATATTTCTGGAGAGGTGTTCAAATCTTCAGTGAAATCGGTGTCTTTAGGCTCGAGATACTTATAGGAAGAAGGCCTTTGTTTCCATGTTCCAGTAGAATTACAATCAATTTGCCCCGCAACAAAAACTGGAATATTTGCCAGAACTGCTTTTTGAATATAATCTGATGTTCCCTTTCCCCCTCCAATTGCTATTAAACAATCAACTTGCTGAACAATATATGTTCTTTCATCTTGCCACCACTTTAACTTTCCGAATTTACGGACAGAGCCAACTTTAGGAATGTCTTTAATCCTATCGGGCAAGAGAAATAAAACATATTGCTTAATCTTGTCTAATGCATTTGAAAGAATTTGACTTATATAGTCGGAAATTAGTTTGTCAAAGTCTCGATTTGATGTTAAAACTATGGTGTGATTAAAATCAACTATATATTTAGATAAAGTTTTACAATATTCCTCTATTATTATTTTGTTTTGAGGAATATCTCTATTTTCATTCCAACCACCTTGAACTAATATTTTCATAGTTTAATGTTTTTTTTGTATAACCCACGTTTTATGGTTTGATGTCGTGCGAGATTACGATGCAATTTCCGATCAGTTTATACCGACTTTCTTTACAAGCTACAAACGCTCGAAAACCTCTGAAACCATCATGCACTATACCATTTGTTGACATTTAGTTGTTTTTATAATGTCTTTAAAATATATTCAATTCTTTCCTTCCAATACGGTGTCTCTATTTTATAATATCTATCATTGTCAGGATACAACACAATTAGAAACATTCTTGAAATTTTAATACAATAATTGTTTTCAAGTATGTAACGATATAAACTTTGCTGAAGACAATATCGATTATAACTTGTGTCAGGAATGTCAGAAAGTTTTCCAATGCCGCAGTTACCCCAACTGTCAGTTTTTATTGGGTTACCAGCAAAATCCACAACTTTTTTACTTCTTTTCCAATCATATATTTCAAATCCGTTACCATTAGAAGAAATTAGATCAATTGTCCCTGCTATGTTATGTTTTTCATCGAATATTCGCCACTCTGTTCTATATGGATTAATGTTTTGATGGTCAGCAACAAATTGTTTAAATAGATGAAACTCTTCTGTTTCATTAAATGGTTGATTTAGGTAAAATTTTTCAATTTGTTCGTGTAAATACGTTCCTTGATTTGCTGCTTCAAGACCGCGTTTTTTCCAAATATCAACAATTTCTTCAACATGCAAACCATATAATTGATTACTTGGACTTAAAGTCGAAGCCTTACCATATGAATCAAACATTGGGAAAAACTTTGATATTATAGAACTTGCAGAAGGAGCAGGGATACTGTCTATTGTGTAGATATGGGAATCTGGATAAAATGAAATCCTTTTATCTCTTGGATGGGCGTTAACTTTATTATAACCTATATTTTTAGGCTTCTCCACAATTTCAATAATACTAGGCTTTACGTGTTTTTCCTCTAAAATCTCTTGTTCGTTAAAATCTCTTTCAACTGTTTCAATTTTTTCAGGAATAGCCCCAAATTCATGGTTAAGGTAGTGTTCTCGATATTTTGCTTTTTCCCATTTTTGAGCCTGAAGAATATCCCAAAGTTTTTCAGTTTTTAAGTTTATAGCGGTATTCAAATCAATAGAGAATGTATAATTTGAATCAATTGACCGAATTATATAAGCTAAATATTTCAAACACTCCAATTCTTGAGTATGTACCTGTAGTTCGGAAAATCTAACAACAAGCCACCCTCTATCAACAAAATAAGTATCTCGCATAATATCCTCACCTTTACAATGAGTCGGTTGTCTTGTTATCGCAGCATAAGGCTCATCAATTTCTACGTCAATTCTAATGTTTCTTTCTTTTTTCTTGTCAATAATAGCAATATCTGGTTCAAAAGGTCTTGTGTCTTTTCCTGTATTTAAACGAACTTCACCTGAAATAATAAAATAATTCCCAAAATATTTATGTATTGATTTTTGAAATGATTCTTCTTTAAAACCACGTCTTTTGGAATTTCCGAATCTATGTGAACGAACAATACACCCTTTGTTGGGAATTCTTATAACAGCATAATTATCAAAAGTCTCAGCAATACCTAAATGATAATTAACAAATAAATTTCCAGTAGTTACTTTACTCTCCTCTTTGATTGCTTCTGGTAATTCTTCTGCTGATTTATCTTTTGGTTTAGATGAAACAAATTCTAAAGGGATTTTAATATTTATGGGCTCTGTTTTATTTTTATCATCAGGCACATTCTCATTTAAAACCTTTGTCTGTTTATCTGAATTTACACGAAATTCCTTTTCTATCGGTTTATAAACATCTTTTTTCTGCGCTTCTTCAATTTTTCGTTTGTCGTGCCTTGCTATTTCCTTATAAATTATATTCTTGTTTACAGTTTTTTCAGCTTCAAATTCAACTAAACGTTTTATTTTATTCTTTTTTCGCTTTTTCATTATTATGATTAAGAAAATTACTACTGTGATCAAGCATAAAAAAGTAAAAGTTAATCCAATCCAAAATCTATCGGGATATGTTTTTAAATATTCCTCTATCAATTCATGAATTTCTGTCATATTGAAAGGTCTTTTTTACCATGCCAATGGTTCGGGTTGCTCTTTGTCGTGCATTGTTATTTGTTATGGACTAATGAGATATCTTTCTTCTTCGATGGTTTAAAACATAAATAGATAATAAATAAGATGATTGCAATAGCTTTTAAATGACCTATTATTTCAGGTGCTTCTTCATTAATAGTTCCTGTGAAGAATGAATATAAAGTTCCAGGTAATGCAAAACATAATAGGATCCCAAGAATAATTCTTAGTGCTTTCATAATTATTTGTGTTTAAAATTTGTTTTTTTAAAT
>CAZBNS010000116.1:0-3082 GCA_964493475.1 uncultured Rhizobiaceae bacterium
CTAATTAAAGGCGGTCTACGGGCATTTTTCTTCTTAAGCCTGTCAAACTCGGGATTATACAGAATAAAAAATGCAAAGGCAAGTAATCTTTTGAAATTAGACTTGGAAGATTGCGATATAATAACTTTGCCTCCTGAGATTGGGCTGTTAACAAATTTACAGGAGTTGAACCTGAACAATAATGAACTAACAAGATTGCCACCTGAGATTGGAAAATTAACCAATTTAAAGATTTTGAATTTGCGTTCTAATATAATAAAAGCTTTACCGCCTGAAATTGGGCAGTTAACTAATTTACAGGAGTTAAATCTATATAATAATCAGTTGGTTAGTTTACCAAAAGAAATAAAACAGCTAACCAATTTATCCAAACTTGATTTAGAAAAAAACAGATTTTTTAGTATACCTAGTGAGGTTTTGGAGATAAATAATCTGGAAGAATTAAATCTTAGCTACAATAGTATACTTATACCATCATATGGGGATATTTGGCGGTTGACCAATTTGCGGAAGTTGAATTTAAACAAGACACTATTAACAATCTTGCCGCCGGAGATCGGGAAACTAACCAATTTGCAGGAATTGTATTTTAACAATGATCATTTAAATATATTACCGCCTGAGATTGGGCAATTATCAAATTTAAAGATACTGCACTTACGCAATGCCCCAATAACTACTTTTCCGTCAGAAATAGTAGAACTAATTAATCTTGAGGAACTGGATTTGGGATATACTCGATTAACAGAACTACCGATAGAGATTACACGGTTAACAAATTTACAAAAGTTGTTTCTAGATAATAATCAATTAACTATCCTACCACCTGAAATTGGAGGATTAAACAGCTTAAAGGTATTATATTTACATAATAATAAATTAAAAAACTTGGCTATAGAGATTGGGGAATTAATTCATTTGCAGAAATTAGTTCTAGATAGAAACCAACTTACAGACTTACCGACGCAAATGGCTAATTTAACGAGTTTGAAAATATTGGATTTGGATGGCAATAAATTTATAGACTTTCCACAAGTAATACTAAGGTTAAGAAATATTGAAGAATTATACCTTGCGCATAATCAATTATCGGCATTACCGTCTGAAATAATACAATTGACAAAGCTTAAGAAATTGGAACTAAAAAATAATCCCTTGGAGACTCCACCGATTGAAATTGCAAACCAAGGTATAGATTCAATACGAAACTATTTTGATTTTTTAGAATCAGGCGAAGAAAAGCTCTATGAGGCTAAATTAATTATTGTTGGCCAGGGAGGAGCAGGAAAAACATGTGTTGCTGAAAATCTAATAAATAAAAATATAAGGTTGAATGTAAATAATTTGGCTACTACAAGAGGTATTGAAATAAAAGGGTGGAAATGGCCATTTAAGGAAAGTGAGTTTAAAGTAAATATATGGGACTTTGGGGGGCAGGAGATATACCATGCAACTCATCAGTTCTTCCTTACTAAACGCTCACTGTATATTTTTGTTTGGGAAGCAAGAAAAGATGAAGAAAACATGATGAGTTTTGATTACTGGCTAAATACGGTCAGTTTATTAAGTGAAAAAAGTCCAATAATTATGGTTCAAAATAAAATAGACGAAAGAACAGCCGAAATTGATGAAGTGAATATCAGGCTTGCTTTTAACAACGTTATATTTTTTCATAAGGTAAGCTGTAAAGAAAATATAGGCATGGATGACTTAATAAATATTATCAAAGAAAAAGTTATTTATCTTCCTCATGTCGGAACAAAGTGGCCGCAAGCGTGGTCAAGAATTAGGGAAACGCTTGAAAACGATACAAGAGATTTCATAAATTACTCGGAATACATAAAAATATGTGCCAGATATAAATTGAGCTTTCAACAAGCTGATTATTTAAGTTCTTATCTTCACGATCTTGGAGTTATATTGCACTTTCAGGATGACATGCTGTTAAGAAATACAGTAATATTAAATCCAGAATGGGGCACGTCCGCCGTATATAAAGTATTGGATACAAAAAAAGTAATTGAGCAAAAAGGTAGATTCGATATAAATAATTTATATGATATTTGGAGTGAATATCCTTTTGAAAAACATGTTGACCTATTGCAATTAATGATGAGGTTTGAGTTGTGTTTTAAATTAAACGGAGCAGATGAATATATAATACCTGAATTATTATCACCAGAGAGGCCAAATATTTATTGGGAGTATAATAATAATTTAAGGTTTGAGTATGTATACAAATTCATGCCGGCTGGAATAATAACAAGGTTTATTGTTAGAAAACATGAAATGATTGAAGATGAATGCTACTGGCGATTCGGAGTTATCTTACGTTATGAAGAAAACACAAGAGCATTAATAACAAGTAAACCTTTTGAGAGGAAAATATGCATAAATGTAGATGGAAGCGAATCAAAAGAATTATTAGCAATTATAAGAAATGAATTTGATTATTTACATAACACATTAAATAACCCAGAAGTAAAAGAAATGATACCTTGTGTTTGTTTGACATGCCAAAGTGATAAAAATCCGCACTTCTTCGAATATTCGACCATAAAGAACTATATTTCTAAAGGCAAGGACAAAATAAGCTGCCCGACAAGTGTGGAGGATATAAATATTAATTATTTATTATCCGGAGTTGAAAAAATGAACAATAAGGAAGAAAAAAACCAATATATTTACGCAGAAAACCTATTCATTAACAGCGAAGTTAATTATAACAGATTCAATATAAATGAAATTAATTTTGATAGTTTAGCTGATGAACTTGTAAAGGTATTGGTTGAAATGCAAAAGAGTTCATTAAATACAGAAAATATAATTGAAATGGGTAGGGTTGCTGAAGCACAAAAAGCAGCCAAGGAAGGTAATAAGAATAAGGTTATTGAATTGTTAAAGGGAACAGGAAAATGGACATTTAATATGGCAAGTAATATAGGAGCAAAGCTTGCAGCCGATGTTATTAAAATTATTATCGGTATGCCTTGATATAAAGTAAGCGCTTAATTTAAGAAAAGTAGAGCCGTTATCCCAACAGCAAATATAGCCTCCATTATCAATATAGTCGCCACCAAGC
>CAZBNS010000117.1:0-3000 GCA_964493475.1 uncultured Rhizobiaceae bacterium
TAAAGTTTATTCGGTACTACTAAATTTTGATTATATAAAAAAAGGTGATAATTTTATACATGAAAAAGACCCAATTGATGAGTATGATACAGAAGGATTATTAGAATATGATGCTTATGTAGTTAAAAATAAAGAACAAATTCACATATTAGGTTCTAAACAAGATATAGAAGGATTTAAAGAGTTTGTTAATAAAAGTGAATCTTTATTTCCAGGAAGAACTACAAAATCTTTACTAGAAGAAAGAAATTCTAAATATTTAATTAAAGAATTAGGAGCAATTAAACAAGAAAGTTTAACTAATAGTATAGCAAGAACTATTACTAAGAGAATAATATCTACTCCAGATACTAATATAAATACTATTAGAAATACTACGTTAAAAGAATTTAAAGATAGGTTTGAGAGATTTAAAAGTGAAATAGAGTCTAGCACCCATCCCCAGAAAGATAAGGTCTTAAATGAGCTTATTTACCCTATTTTAAATAATTTTGAAACAATTAGTAGAGTAGTTAATATAAAAGTACAAAAGATAAATAATCTTATTGGTGAAGTAAATGATGATATAGATATTGAGTTAACTGAGATCCAAGAGAATGATAAAGTGTTTAATTCTAAATCTTCCTATGAAGAGAAATTAAGTTTAAGTGCTGAAGTTAAAAGATTATTTGCAGATATAGATTCCCCTAATAAAAATATACTAGGTGAACAGGATGTAATGGATTACAATGTTGTAGACAATGTTGTTAAATCTATTGTTGCTGGGTTAGAACCAGATTTTACTATAATGATGGATACATTACTTGAAAATGTAGTAGCACATCCCTGGTTAAAACAATTAGTAGATAAATTAAAAAATTCTAATAAGAGAGTACAGAATCTTTTTGTAACTGAAATGAATATGCACTATGTAGAGCATTACATGGTTCTTTGGCAAAAAGATAAATCTGGATTTAGAATGAGCCTTGAGTTAGCTAATGAAGGTGCTATAACAGATATAATATTTAAGGACTGGTATAATAACTTAGCACTTAGTACATCTGTAGATGATAATGGATTCTTAACAAATAGAGAGGAATTACTAAGTAAGTACAGTGAGTTAAGTAAAGAAGTTACTAATCCAATTGAAGTTAGAAATTGGCTTAGGGATGTAGGAGTTATTATAGAAGATAAACTATGGCAAAATATAGTAGATGGTAAATATATTATAGGAAAAAATCCTGTAACACTTCAACAGTTTGTTAAAGCAGGTCCTATGAAATATATTAACAATAATATTAAGAATATAGGAAATAAAAGTTTAATGGAGTTTAATATACTTAATGAAACTTCTGTTAAAACACTAGCTAAACATCAGAGTAGATATATTGGACAATATGCTTCTAACTCACATAGAGCTGGTAATAAGACTGTATATTCTTATGGTAAGAATAAATATTTAGTTGATTACGTTAGGGATTTAAAGAGAACCAATCTAGCAGATGATATTCTTAAATCTGGTGGAGTATTTAATGAAAATAGTAAAATACTAAATTCCTTTAAGAATAAGGATGAAATATTTACTAGTAACTTTAGAATTGCTACAGCATCCTTACAACCTATTAAGAAGCATGGTGCTCAGAATAAAGATAATATGGAGCTTCATAATCTTAATGAGGATGAGTATGAGATGTATACTATAGGTGGATTAAATTCTGCTATTGAAGATATATCAGGAAATAATGTTAGAGTAGGTATGTTTAATTTCTTAACTACTGCAGATAAAACCACCCCAATGTTAGTTAGAATGGTTACTGAGGATATAACACTTACTCAAGAAGGAAAATTATCTCAGAGAAGTATAGAAAAAATTTATGACCAACTAGTTTTACCAGAGATTAGGAGAATTAAGCAATGGGAGAATATGAGAACTTCTGGTAAAATATTTCCAAATAAGGAAATAGAAGTTGGTGGGCATATGTTTTTACTACTCCCAAGTTTAAATAATCTAACTGGAATGTGGAATCCTGATGGAACTATTAATATAAATGTGGAAGGTCCTGAAATGAGAGCTTCTATTATGAGTGAAATTAAGGAAGTTGTTAATAAATTAGTTTCAGATAAATTAGATTTGTGGCAGAAGTATAATTTCTATAGTGTAAATGATAATGGAAAGGTTACATTAAATCTATTAGACCCTAAAATTTTAAGTGAGAGGGGTATTCTTAGAGGAGTAAATGAGAATAGTATACATGAGGCAATGGCTACTGATATGGTATTTCAGTACTTAATAGCTAATGCTAACTTTTATACAGGTATAGTTGGAGACCCTGCTAACTTCTTTAAATCTAGTACATTTAAGAGTACTGTTAGAAATTTAAAAGATTCTGGAGTAATTACAGATTTACAAACTAAAGATATTGCTTTAGTATGGAGTAAGTTTACACCAGAGCAGAGAATTAAAACTGTAGAAGAAGTTTATGATAATATTGGTAAGAGGTTAGCCATGCAAATTGCTCCAGGTAAATCTATTGCTGATAATGATGGTGAAGTAAAATATATATTTGTTAATGATAAAAAAGTAGAATCTCTAGCAATAGACCAATATAAAGCAATATTAGGAGAAGTTGCTAAAGAGTATACTGCAGAAGGAGTACTTGAAGAAGGTACTAATGCCCAGGAATTTACTACATATCTTGAGGATATGCTTATTAGATTTAGAAGTGGTTTAATTTCAGAAGGATTATATAATGAAGTTAAAAGAATTGTTGAGAAAGAAATAAATAAAGGTAATCATTACTACTTTACAAATATTAAAAAAGAGTTACCTACCAAGGAATTAGAAGAATTTAATAAACTAGTTCTGCAGGTACAAAAACCTGTATACTCATGGTTTGAATATAAAAATGGAATGGGTATAACTCCTATGTATATTAAAACATCTTCATATCCACTATTACCTGAATTAACTATAGGTAAAGAAATAGATAAGATGAGAATTATGATGGAAAAGAATGGTAT
>CAZBNS010000118.1:0-2962 GCA_964493475.1 uncultured Rhizobiaceae bacterium
AGCCAACAAATGTATGTTGTATAAGCGAGATTTTGTGAGGGGTATAAACAAGTTATAGCCAATGCAAAGTGGAAGCCGAAAAACTTATAGAGTAGGCAATAATAAATAAATAAATAATAATTATGAAACGAGTTTTTATTCTGACTGTTTTTATGAGTATTTCAATTTTTCTTTTTGCACAAAAGAAAAGTACTGACCTGAAAATTTTAAATGCAACAGAGTCTGATTTTTACATATGTACTGCACATAGGAATCTTCTTGTAGATAATATTAATTGGGTAACTTCTGGTTATTTTAATATAGGAAGAGGTAATTCAAAAAACGCCTTTACCTCTAAATATGTTTATACGGAATATTGTACTGATGTTGCAGTCTATATTGGTGGGAGTAAACTGTACACCTACAATTCTTCAAATAAAACATATAGCGAATTACCTACTGTATCATTATATAGAATAAAAAAGTTAGCATTTGAAATACGAAATGCAGAAAAATTGGACAATAATTTTATCATAGAGGATACTGAATATGAGAATAAACATTATTTACAATGGGACAAAGACAAGCTCCAATTATATACTTATGATGATAATATTAATTATACTTATGATGATAGTAATCGTGTGTCTTTAATAACAAGTGATTATTTAGAGCAAGTAACTTTTTATAAAATAAGTGTTAAAGAAATTGGCAGTTCTAATAAAATTGTAATTTCTTATTCAAACGGGAAATACATTGTGGAAACATTTTAAATAGAGTTATCGTTATTATGCACATGGCTATAACAGGCGTTTGCTGTCAGTGGCGGGACAGTGTCTCGTTTGACAGTGACGTGCATATTGATACCTTTGTTCTTCGTGGAAAATTCAGTGGTAAAATCGCCACCGAACAGCAAGCAGCCGGAACGTTATAGGGCATTATGACTAAACTGCAAACAAAAACAATCTCAGAAGCTAACGATAAAAAATGAAACTTGATAAAAAAATAAATAAATTTGACAAAATATAACTATCTTTTTTTAGATTTTAAAAATATATTAGCTAGTATTTTGAAGAAAACAAACTAAAAATTAATTGATATGAAAAAATTAACTTTAATTTATGTGATTTTGGCAGTTGTGTTAAATTCTACTGCACAAATTAATAGAAAGAACCATTTGATAAATTATACTTACCATCAATGGCAATGGAATAAATATGGCTGCTTGGACAAATGGAGCGTTACTTTTGAAAATAAAACTAAGTCCACAATTGTTAGTATTACCTTTAGACTTATTATTAAAGAATTAGAAACAAAAACAATATTGTACAAAAAAACTCATACTGTAAATTACACATTAGGATCATACGAAATAGTACCTTCACCTTACTTTAATTTATCACAAGAATTATGTGGTTTAAAAAATATACAAAGCCTTGAAGATTATCACATAAACATAGAAGTAATTAGTTTTAAATAATTAAATAATATTAAAAGTTTATGCACGTTGTTTTCAATAACTCAATAGGTTCACCATATAGTTTTGACTATCCTCGACTAACTACAAAACATGACAGCGAAATTATTGCGAGTCTTTTTGAACAGCTTTTAATATTTGACAAAATCACGATTACTACTAATCGCCTAAATTTTGCACTGTTTTTTCTAATCAATAGACTAGGAATCAATACAGTTGAGAAGTTATTAGACAGCGGATATATAAAATTAATGATTTGGTCGCCTGTTATTGTTACAGGTAGTGGTAGACAACAAGAAGATGGCTCAATTGATGAATCAGTAATTTATGGAAAACCACCAATTGCTGCAGGCTCTATTTCTGACAGCGATCTTGACCCAGAAAAAAATATTCATTCTGCTTTACAACATTTTGGACTGCATAGAGATAGAAAAAGAATTTTTACAAAAAAGGCTATTAAACACTATGTTATTCCAAATGGAATGGAGTTTTCAACAGGTTCTTCAAAATTGGTAATTGAAGCATACCAAAGTAATAGCTTAACAGAATTAGGTTTACCTTATGAAAGAGAGCCAAACCAACTTCACTTAAAAGAACGACAACTTTTACTTGAACTTGGACATAAGGTTATTGAAACAGCATTGCTTTCCAAATACGGGCTTAAGAGCTATGAAAATTTTGAACATTATTCGATATGCAAACAAAATTTGAATAACATAGGTAAAGCATATAATGTTGCAGGAAACACTGATACCCTATTGAATTTAGAAGGTCTTCCAAATTTGAAACAGCTATTTCTACAAGAAAAACTCAACTTTGACGCAATATTCAAGTTGCGACATTTATCTAATGCAAAATTTTATCGAAAATGGATTAATGAAGTTGGAGAAAACGCAAATGCACAAGAGATAACAAAAGAGTATCTTAATGAGATTAAAGGAAATACCAAGTTTTTTGAATCAACAGAAGGAAAATTTTTGAAGAACTTAGGTCTTTTTAGTGCAAATACAGCATTAGGTGCAGTAATTGCCGGACCTGCTGGGGCAGTAGCCGGCTATGCTCTTGGCCTTTTGGAAACATTTTGGTTGGACAGTATTATAAAAGGCAAAAATCCTTCAATGTTTATAGATGATATAAAAAAACACTTTAAAGAATGATGAACAATGAAAAACGCCCTATAACATGCGGTATATTTTATTGCCGAGATAGTGCTGAAATCAAAGTCTGAGGCTCGCTTCAAACTTCATCGTGGCTTGACAGTGACGTGCTCCGAAGTCGGCAACAAAACATACCGCTGTCCGTTACCCAACATAATAAAAGAAACCAACAGTCGTAATTCGGGTTGACAACCCAAAGTGACAAAACAAGACAATAAAAAAAGGAGCAAGCCGAAAATCCTTTAAAGAGTAGGCAAGGTTTTTAAATAAAATTCAAATGAAAAAGAACATTTTAATGAATGACCAACTTTTAAATCTTTACAATTCTAAATGGGACGACCTTTGTTCT
>CAZBNS010000119.1:0-2953 GCA_964493475.1 uncultured Rhizobiaceae bacterium
TTTTCTTAACGAAGAATGAGTTTAGAAAATCCTCATACGGAATCCAGAAATAAAAGTAATGAAACAATAACAAATCTTTATTTTGTCGTCTTTTTTCCTGGATTACGCAGGTCAAGATTTTGTAAACTCGCTTCGCTCGTTAACAAAATCTAGCCTGGTAATGACAAGACTGCAGAGGGCTTCGTTTATTAACAAAATCTACGTGGTAATGACAGCACTATGAAACTTTTCACTTTGTTATTACAAGATTGGCATTGTTTATTTTTTATTACCTTGTTTTTTATATTAAAATTTTTATCATATTTAAAAAATATTTTGCAAAAATGCTGCCGATAACTGATATTACAAAATTTACATTTCAAGATTTTCCGAACAAAACCGCTTGTATTATATGGTTTGCTGGTTGTAATTTTAGATGTCCTTATTGTCATAATCCGGATTTTATTACAAAAAAGTGTAAAACTATTAGTGAATTGGAAGTGTTTGATTTTTTAAAAGAAAGGGCAGGGCTTCTTGATGGGGTTGTTTTGTCTGGAGGTGAATGTACTTTGTCAAATGGGCTGTATGATTTTGCAAAAAAAATTAAAGATATGGGATTTTTAATTAAAATAGATACTAATGGAACAAATTTTGAATTAATAAAAAAACTTATTGAAGATAAAATTATTGATTTTGTGGCATTGGATTATAAAGCGCCGAGAAATAAATTCTTATCTATTGCGAAAACTAATCAATTTGATATTTTTTCAAAAACTTTGGATTTTTTAATTTCTGTTGGTATTGATATGGAAATAAGAAGCACGATTCATACAAAATTGCTAAATGAAGACGACATTAATAGTATTATAGATGATTTATATTTAAGAAATTATAAAAATAAATATTATATACAAAATTTTAGGAATGACAGCGGAACTACGTTGGATAATATTGGTAATCAAGATAGAATTCTAAATAAGGATTTAATTATTAAAAAAGATTTTGAAGTATTTTTTAGAAATTTTTTTTGATGAAAGATCGTAGTGGTGAAACATAAATGGTGGGAAAAATATAAACTAAATAATTAAAAGTATTACATTAATTTTAGTTATGCAAATATAATAATATCAATACTTTTGTATAGCAATTATCTCTTGTCCTTCAAATATATCCATTGGGAAAAGGAAAAATCGAGATGTGGTTATTTAAACAATATTTTACTTATATGAAAATAAGTAAGAGCAGGGTGCGTTATTGTGTTTCAATTGTTCGCTATGTTTTAATTAATAGCTAAAAGTATATAAAACAAAATAATTATAAAATTGTACTTCCACGATGTAAAAATATTTTTAGTTTTTTTATATAAAAATAATAAAAATAGTGGCAAAATAACATATTTCATATTTTTCTTAAAATATAATATATTTAAATATTAATTTTACATATTTGATGTGGAAAATATTTAATCTAAATTGCATTTTTTGACTAAAAAAATATTATTAATTAATTACTTTAAAAATAGATTAATTAATCTTTAAATTACTATTGTTAATCTAAGTAATTATCTAGTAATAAAAATTCCATAATACTCATTATACAATATTTTTGTTTATGGTTTTTTGTATTTATTTTTTTAATATGGAGCAATATAAAAATTTTAATATTTTCTTTTTTGTCTATTTTTGCTTATATTTTATAAACTTTTTTAAAACTTTTAAAATTTATTTAATTTATTGCAAAATTTGATTGTAAATTAAAAAACCTTTTATAATATCATAGACATGGAAAATATTTATTTAATAAAATATGAAAAAAAATAATAATACAAAAGGTTTTTCTTTGATTGAACTTTCAATAGTTTTAATTATTATTGGTCTTTTAATTGCTGGTATTACTGGGGGCGCTAGTTTAATTAGAAGCGCTGAATTGAGATCTACAATAAGTGAAATTAGAAATTATCAAACAGCTGTTAATGCTTTTTATACTGAGAAAGGATATTTGCCGGGAACTATTCAAGGTTCTTCAAATCAAATGTCTTTATTATATTCTGGAACCGCTTGGGATGAATTATATGAGGCAAAAATTACCGATTTTGATTCGGCACCAACATCTGCCGGATTTACATCTGGTTCTACAAACTCCCCAGCAGGAAGAATGAAAGGTTCTAATTATTTATTAGGTTATGTTGGAACGGCTGTTAATGTAGTAAACGCTAATTCATTAATTTTGACCGGTATCGGCACAGAGACTACTGGAACTGCTCCTGGATCACTTACTGGTTTGGTAGCAGCATTAAAACCTTCTATTGCAAAACAAATAGATGAAAAAATGGATGATGGCAAACCAGCAACTGGAAAAATATTGGCTTTGGGAGCCACACCTGCAGCAACAGCTTGTCAATCTACTTCAGTTGCAACGACAGCTATTTATAATAATGATGTGACTACAAATCAATGTGGTTTAATAATTAAACTTGGCGTTTAATAAATAGATTGTTCACTTAAAATTACCACCACTATTAAATAAATAGTGGTGGTATTTGTATAAAAAACCAAGTATATTACAAAATTCTACAAGAACATTTTTTTTCTAAATTATTATCTCCATCTACAGCTTTTATGCTATCTGAATAATGTCGATTTTTTTGTATTGTTTCACGTCTTCTTGCGTAATTTCAATATTTTTAACTTGTGTAAATTTTAATTTTGTTTTTGTAGAATTTGGCGGAATTTGATTTGGCAGTTCAAAAGGTTCTAAGTGTTCATTATTTTCAGGTTTCATAAAATTTTCAGTAAACATATTTCCCTCTCAGTATGTTATGAATGTATTAATATTAAAATCTCCCTCTCAGCATGTCATTCCGTAGCTGGATTTTCTTAACGAAGAATGAGTTTAGAAAATCCTCATACGGAATCCAGGAGAATTCATAAAGTAGTTAAATAATATAACAAAATAACAAATCTTTATTTTGTTG
>CAZBNS010000120.1:0-2940 GCA_964493475.1 uncultured Rhizobiaceae bacterium
GTCGTAGCGAAGAAAAAAGAATAATACAGGTATTAAAAATGGCATCAAACAAAGTAATCGGAATCGACCTTGGAACCACCAACTCCTGCCTTGCTATTATGGAAGGCGGCAGTCCGGTCGTCATCGCAAACGGAGAAGGATTCAGAACAACCCCGTCTGTTGTCGGCTTCTCCAAAGAAGGCGAAAGACTCGTCGGAAACGTTGCAAAACGTCAGGCGATCATCAACCCCACCAGAACCGTCAGCTCGATCAAACGGTACATGGGTACCGACCACCCGACCGAGATCGACGGCAAAAAATACTCCCCGCAGGAGATCTCTGCAATGATCCTGCAGAAACTCAAGATGGATGCAGAAGCATACCTCGGTGAGAAAGTCGACAAAGCCGTCATCACGGTCCCTGCTTACTTCAACGACGCTCAGCGTCAGGCAACCAAAGACGCAGGACGGATCGCCGGACTTGAGGTCCTTCGTATCATCAACGAACCGACCGCCTCGGCTCTGGCATACGGCCTCGACAAAGAAAACGAAGTCACCGTCCTCGTCTACGACCTTGGCGGAGGAACTTTCGATGTCTCCATCCTTACTCTCGACGACGGACTCTTCGAAGTCAAATCGACCGCAGGAAACAACCGTCTCGGCGGAGACGACTTCGACGCCCGCGTCGTTGACTTCCTTGCCGACGAGTTCAAGAAGAAGGAAGGCGTCGACCTGAGAAAGGACCCGGTCGCCCACCAGAGACTGAAGGATGCCGCAGAGAAGGCAAAGATCGAACTTTCCTCACTCCAGAAGGCAAACATCAACCTCCCGTACATCACCGCCACCTCCGACGGACCCAAACACCTGGATGTTGATCTGACCCGTGCAAAGTTCGAGCAGCTCATCGGCGACCTCGTCCAGAAGACTGTCGAGCCCGTCAAGCAGGCATTAAAGGATGCAGGCCTTAACGCTTCTGACATCAACCATGTCCTCCTTGTCGGCGGATCGACCCGTGTCCCGGCCGTCATCGAGACCGTCAAAAACCTTCTCGGCAAAGAACCCGACAAGACCCTGAACCCGGACGAGTGTGTCGCACTCGGCGCAGCAGTTCAGGGAGCAGTTCTCACCGGCGAAGCAAAGGACGTTGTCTTACTCGATGTCACCCCGCTGACGCTTGGTATCGAGACGCTCGGCGGCATCGCCACGAAACTCATCGAGAGAAACACCACCATCCCGACCAGAAAGAGTCAGATCTTCTCGACCGCGGCAGACAACCAGACCTCTGTTGAGATCCATGTCGTCCAGGGAGAGCGTCAGTTCGCCCGCGACAACTTCAGTCTCGGCAGATTCCAGCTCACCGGCATCCCGTCAGCACCCCGCGGCATGCCGCAGATCGAGGTCACCTTCGATATCGACGCAAACGGTATCGTCCATGTCTCCGCAAAGGATCTTGGAACCGGCCACGAACAGTCGATGACCATCTCCGGCAGAAAAGATCTCAAAGATGACGAGATCGAAAAGATGGTCCGCGACGCAAAACAGTTCGAGGAAGAGGACAAGAAACGCCGTGAGGAGATCGAGCTTCGAAACAACGCCGACAACGCCGTCTACGCTGCGGAAAAACTCGTCAACGACAAAGAGACCGCTGACAAGATCGACGCCGAAGACAAGGAAAAGATCTCATCCGGCGCTGCAGCTCTCAAAGACGTCCTTGCAAAAGAGGATGCATCCTCCGAGGAGATCAAAGAGAAGATGGACGCCCTTCAGGAAGTCGTCTTCGCGGCGACCTCCAAGATGTACCAGAAGATCCAGGAAGAACAGCAGGCAGCAGGCAAAGCTGCCGGTTCCGGATGTGAAGGCAACTGTGACTCCTGCAAAACCGACGACAATGTCGTAGACGCAGACTACGAAGTCAAAAAGGACTAAACCTCCTTTTTTTGGGAATGTAAGAAATGGGTTCGGAATCGTACTATGATGTCTTGGGTTTGCCCCGTAACGCTACGGAGACAGACATTAAAAAGGCTCACCGAAACCTCGCCAAGAAGTATCACCCGGATGTCTGCAAAGAAGCCGGGGCTGAGGAGAAGTTCAAGTCGATCAACGAGGCGTATGATGTTCTTTCTGACGAGAGCAAACGCCGGCAGTATGATCAGCTCGGACATGATAATTTCACGAATGCATCGAAAGGTAATTATTCCGGTGCAGGAGGTGCAGGATTCAATGCGGACTTCTCAGGATTTGGAGATATCTTCGATTTCTTCGGCGGAGGAGGACGCAGACAGAGCGGGCCAAGAGAAGGCGACGATCTGTTGATGCGGATCCAGATCACGCTGGAAGAGGCGGTGTTCGGGACGCAGAAGGAGATCGAGGTCATGCATACGGAGAGCTGTCCTGACTGTGACGGGACTGGCAGTTCAACGAAGAAGACCACGACCTGCAGCAAATGCGGCGGAACGGGTCAGATCAAACAGGTGAAGAACTCGATCTTCGGCCAGATGGTCACCCAGTCCCCGTGTCCAAACTGCGGCGGAAGAGGGAAGATCCCTGAGTCTCCGTGTAAGAAATGCAACGGGACGGGACGGACCAAGATCCGCAGAAAGGTCACGGTCAATGTTCCGGCAGGTATCGACAGCGGCATGCGTCTTCGCATGGAAGGCTATGGTGAGGCGGGAGATTACGGAGCGAGAAACGGCGATCTGTATATCGAAGTCTATGTCGTGTCGAATCCGAAGTTCGACCGCGAGGATGATAATCTGATCACGCAGTATGAGATCTCGCCGGCACAGGCAGTTCTCGGATGCGAGGTGGAGATCGAGACGATCGATAAGAAGAAGGTCGTGCTGAAGATCCCGGCAGGTATCGCCTACGGGACCCGTCTCCGGATCGCGGGAGAGGGCGTGCGCAGACGCGGCAACTACGGAAATCTGCTGGTCAGGGTCGTGATCTCTGTGCCAAAGAAGAT
>CAZBNS010000121.1:0-2892 GCA_964493475.1 uncultured Rhizobiaceae bacterium
GGCAAAGGAAGTGCATTTTGACAAGACATGAGTTTTTAACCATCAGGGCCGAATCACTCGCTGATAAGGGCCGCAATTCGCCCCCGGGCATCCGTGAGCAGTTATTCCGTGAGGCCGAGGATATCAGGATACAGATATCTAACATGAGTGTTGAGGACGCGGCAGATATCATACCGCCGTGCAAAGGCCCGGACTGTACCGTCAGAAATTGCGGCGAGTGTTTGTCGCGGGGTATACGGGAATAAAAAAGGCCCTCCCGTGTAGGGAGAGCCTTTCGCCGTAAAACCTTTTATCAGGTCGTTGCGGTCTTGTCGAGGTAAAGAATCTCGCGAGGTCTGTTTACCAGTACGCCGGAGAACTGTCCGTAAGCCTTTTGCTCGAAGTTGAAGCCGTCAACGGTGTAAGCCTGATTCATCGTCAGGTCTACAGGAATGGTCATCTTCAAGGTGTCGGGATCGTTCCGGTACAGTACATAGCGGTCTTTGCTTTCGGGGTTCTTGTCGCTCTGGCTGTATACCAGCGGGAGGATCTTAAACCCGTCATTCCTGGTCATCTTCTTGAAGCTGTTTTCCAGGTATTCAAGCTTGGTGATGTTGGGGAACGTCGCAGACGCTGCAGACGCGAGTCCGAGGTAGTCGCTTGCGGGCATAACGAACATATCGGGATTATCCCGGGTGTAGTTCGAGTTTGCAAAGTAAGCGGTCAGTATGCCTTTAACGAACGCTTGGAACTCGGTATCGCTCATGCCGGAGATATCCTCTCCGATCAGAGCGGTGTTTATGTTTACTTCTGCGTTGTTGAGGAATCCAGTCAACAGCCCGCCGCAACCAACAAACGCGGTTTTCTGGATACCCAGATCCCACATTTTCTTAAGGCTACGGAGCTTTGCTTCTACGATATCCCAGTTGCCGACGTTTGCGGCTTCCATGATCTCGGAGATATTCCATACTGCCTTCATGGCCCATAATTGGGTCGGCATGGTGATCTGGTCAAGAGCCGCGCTTGCCTGTGGGGTTCTTCCGAATCCCTGGTCGGTCAAGCCGTCCTCAAAGTTTGCGCCGGTGTAGAATTCACGACTCTGCACAATCTGGCTTTTCCAGGCCGCTTCACCTACGTCCATCGGGAGGTAGTCCGCAATGGATATTTCGTAAAACCGTTGTTTAATAACTTGGCTACGAATGTAGGTCAGCGAGTCTATAATGAACTGATACCCGGTGCTGGACAGGTCAATGTCTCCGGATGAGTTCATAAACGGCATTCCACGAATAAGATTTTTCATGTTTTTTCAGCCTCCAATTTTACGCAGAACCGAGGGCAACGCCGTCAGCCTGGATGAGTACGCGGCCGATAGCGCCGTCCGCGATCTTGTCGAGCGTGATCCCGTAATGGGTCTTGGTCGATACGGCCTTGACGCTTCCGGGGGTGAGGAGTACGGGGGTTACCGCAACGCCACGGGCAAGCGCGCCAGCGGCCTTGAGTCTCATAACGGCACCGGCAACGGCTATTTCTACCATGTCGCCGGGCTTGTACTCTTTCTTCTTTGCAGACTTGCGTACGGTACCAAAGATGGTTGACTCGTGTTCGCTAGTCCTTTCGTCAACGATGGGCGGGCCTACAACGTCGTCTGACGATAAGTCCTTAAGCATGACAGACTCACCCGCTACAAGGCGGTTGGTCGATGTTGCTTCGGGGTTGTACCGGCAAGAGATGATATTCTCTCCGCCGAAAAACGATAAGTCGAGTTCGCCGACTGCGCTTTCAGGTACAAACTGGTTAATGTTGCTCATGGGTTATTTCCCTCCCTTGTTTACAACGGGAATACTGTACCGCTCTTGACCACGGGCCAGCCGTGCGGAGGCCGAGTCAATCCCCTCTGCGGGATTGTACCCCTCGGGCTTGCGGGCCGCGTTTTTAAGCGATGCGTTGACCGTCGGCTTTGCCTTTGAGGGCGCTGCGTTTGATTTTTGCTTGGCTTCGTCTACCGAGGGCTCGGCTTGAGTATCCTGCGGTGCCTCGGCGTTTTCAAGGGTTTCGCCCTCGTCGCCGCCGGTATAATTTGCGATAAGGTCGGCAACTTTGACCTTGCTACCATCGGGAAGAGCAACCTCATCCTCGGGTGATAGCTCATTGTCAGCGCCGCCGCCTTGACCTTGTTTCATCTGGTAGGCTTCGATAAGTTCGTAAAGCGGGACCTTGGTTCCGTTTACGTCTACAACTTCGTCGCCGTTCGCCTTCATTCCGCCGCTTTCTTCCGGCTCTTTTTCGGGAGCTGGAGGCGGGGCCATGTTCTTCTTGACCTTAAAAATGTTCAAGGTTTCTTCCCCCTTCTTACTGTTTGCATATATCCGCGATCCCTCGTATCGGGGCCGTGGAACTATTGCCATGTGCATATAATGACCGTTGATAACTTCCCCGTCGTACGGGATTTGATGCCATTCTCCGCCATCGCCTTCCTCATCCGGGAAATACGCGCATGAAACGGTATAGCCGTTCTCGATTGCTTTTTGCGCGTCCTCATCCCAAACGGAAATGTCAACATACTGCCAGCCATCATCTCCCCAAGTAGGAATACCAGTAACGATACCGCAAGCGGGATTTGCCCTAACGTCATCGAAATTAAACGCCGTTGTTTTATCCGAGTTGTCATGTAGCTTGGGTATAAAAATAACGGGGCAATTCCTGAATGAAGGGCCCATACGATCCAACGCCTCTCTCGAGACAAGGACCGTACCCTGGTTAGTGTCGTCATAGGATACTACGCCGGGTTCAATGAATCGGCATTTATAACTTTTAGGTTCAGCCATTTGAGCCAGTTTCGCCCCATATTGTAAAATTGTCAAGCGTTGTCATTTATTGCAATTATTCCAGTACCCATATTTTGGCACACCGGCA
>CAZBNS010000122.1:0-2867 GCA_964493475.1 uncultured Rhizobiaceae bacterium
CCGCGAACGCAAGGACGGCCCCTTCTCGCCGCCCTGACGACGTGCCGCCGGACTTTGAATCAGATATTCCTTTTTGAGGTAAACCTGTGAAACTGATATGCCCGATCATCGCCCTTTCCGCCTTTCTCGCCGCCGGGTGCGGATTACTGCCAAAAACGCAAGAAGCCCCGCCGGTGGTATTCGATGAGCCGGAAGCGACGATTTACCAGATCGCAGCCGAGTTGACCGGGTGCCCGGAGCCGATTCTGCGGGGTATTGCCTTTGCGGAATCATCCTGGCGGGCTGAAGCGGTAGGTGATGACGGTATCAGCATAGGTCTTTGCCAGATCAACGAGACTTTTCACGATGAGCGGGCGAGGCTCTACGGGGAGTATAATCCGTGGTGCCCGCTTGACTCGCTCATTATTGCGGGTCATCTCTACGTGGACAACCTTGCCGCCCTTGGGGACGTTCGCCTTGCGATAACGGCGCACAAGATGGGCCGGGAGGGGGCGCGACGGGGTGAGGTGACGTGGTATGTCGATAGGGTGCTAGGGGCGATATAAATATTTCTACAAGGAGTGAAAAGGATGAATTATCAGGAGTTTCTTGCAAGCAAAAAAGTATTAGACGTTCCAACAGGGTTGCGCGACGTTCCGGAGCTTAACCCGATGCTTTTCCCGTTTCAACACGATATAGTTTCGTGGGCACTAAAACGCGGCCGTGCTTGTATTTTTGCCGACTGCGGTATGGGGAAAACAGGGATGCAGCTTGAATGGGCTCGCCATGTTCCTGGTGACGTTCTCATATTCGCTCCGCTTGCGGTTTCAGAACAGACAATACGAGAGGCTGAAAAGTTCGGAATACCCGGAATTGAATATTCCGGAGACGGATTAAAGCGTGGGAAAATCACAATAACGAATTATGAGCGCATGGAAAAGTTTAATCCATCCGACTATTCAGGGATTGTTCTCGATGAATCGTCAATCCTGAAAAGTTATACAGGGAAGTACCGTACCGACCTCATAGAGAATTGGGGAAAGGTTCCGTATCGACTCGCGTGTACAGCAACGCCCGCGCCCAATGACTTTATGGAGCTTGGGAATCATGCGGAATTCGTCGGTGCTATGAGCCGGACGGAAATGCTTTCCATGTTTTTCGTGCACGATGGCGGAGAAACGGCAAAATGGAGACTCAAGGGTCATGCGGAGTCTGAATTCTGGAAATGGGTATGCTCTTGGGCAGTCATGATTCAAAAGCCCTCCGATCTCGGATATGAAGATGGCGCGTTTATTCTGCCTGAATTGAAGGTCGAGCAAATAACCGTCGAAGTAGATACACCGTCCGACGGATGCCTTTTTGCAATGGAGGCACAAACCCTTTCAGAACGGCAAAAGGCACGGCGCGTTTCGGTGGGAGACCGAGTAACGGCGGCTGTTAATCTTCTTGAAAAAGAGCCTGGCGCGCAATGGATGATATGGTGCGACCTCAATGACGAGTCGAGCGCGCTTAAAGCGGCGATACCGGGATCGGTCGAAGTTCGCGGAAGCGACACCGACGAGCACAAGAAAAAATCCCTCCTTGGCTTCTCTCGCGGGGAAATAAAGGTGCTTATTTCAAAACCATCAATTGCCGGGTGGGGAATGAACTTCCAGTCGTGTCATAATACAATATTCGTCGGGCTTTCTGATTCATACGAGCAGTTTTATCAAGCAGTTCGGCGTCATTGGAGATTCGGCCAAACGATGCCCGTAAATTGTTATATCGTAACTGCCGAAACAGAGGGCGCGGTAGTTCTTAACATTCAGCGAAAAGAGGCTGATGCAAAGCGAATGGCAAAGGAAATGGTCAAAAATATGAACGAACTCAATGCGGAAAACATCAAAGGAATCGAGCGGTCAAAGACAGATTACCGAGAGGACGTGAAAAAAGGCGAGAATTGGACAATGCACCTTGGCGATTGCGTTACAGGAGTGGCAAAACTTCCCGACGAATCTATAGATTTTTCGATATTTTCGCCGCCGTTCGCGTCGCTTTATACTTATTCCAATTCAGACCGGGACATGGGAAACTCGAAAGACATGGCTGAATTCATGGCACAGTTTAACTTCCTTGTCGGCGAATTGTTCCGTGTTATCCGCCCGGGTCGCCTTGTTTCGTTTCATTGCATGAATTTGCCTACAAGCAAAGAGCGCGATGGTTATATCGGAATACGCGACTTTCGAGGGGAACTCATCAAAATGTTTCAATCGTTCGGGTTTATATACCATTCAGAAGTTGTAATCTGGAAAGACCCGGTAATTGCCATGCAGAGGACGAAGGCGCTCGGGCTTCTTCACAAGCAGATAGTTAAGGACTCGGCCATGTCTCGCCAGGGTATTCCCGATTATCTCGTGACAATGCGGAAGCCTGGGGAAAACACGAAGCCGTGCTCTGGTGAACTAGACCATTATGAGGGTGACGACGACTTCACATCAAACGGCAGGCTTTCCATTGATATATGGCAACGTTATGCATCTCCAATCTGGATGGATATTAACCCATCGGACACATTGCAATACCGCTCTGCAAGAGATGATAAAGACGAGCGCCATATATGCCCGCTACAGCTACAGGTAATTCACCGAGCAATGCAACTATGGACGGCACCCGGTGATACGGTTCTTTCCCCATTCGGCGGAATCGGTTCTGAGGGGTGGGAGGCTGTAAGACTTGGAAGGAAGTTCGTCGGATACGAGCTTAAGGAATCATACTGGAATCAGGCCTGCAAGAATCTCGCGGAAATTGAAAAACAGACGAAATCAGAGCAGCTTGATTTTGGGGAGATAGCCGAATGAAAGTCTACATCGCGGGTAAAATCACGGGGGAGCCCGACTATTACGAGAAAT
>CAZBNS010000123.1:0-468 GCA_964493475.1 uncultured Rhizobiaceae bacterium
ACTTTCTTTCTGCCAAACTCAAATTTGATTACCCACTCTATTCGTTATAGAGCCCTTAAAAAATAGAGCGAGAAGATGTTCAAGTTTATCGGGGTGTTTTAGGTAATGAGCAACAACCGAACCTCCGATTACTAATCCAATAACTATGGAAACTGTTATTGTTATTGATATATTAATGTCTAAGAAAGCTAACATTATATTTTTTGATTTAAAAAGTTATTTAATCCAGCTATGCATTTAGGGCTATCACAAGCCACTTTAATACTCCCACTATCGGGAAAAATCGCACTTATACATTCAATTTTTGCTGTCTCACCACAGAATTTGCATTTTATTTTACCTATGATGACATCGTCATATAAGTTGATGTTTTTTAATAAATCTATCAACTTATCATCTGAAACTGCTTTAATTTTTTCTCTATCTTTTTTCATGGTTTGATATATTTATGCAGTATGTTGGTTTTAT
>CAZBNS010000123.1:478-2867 GCA_964493475.1 uncultured Rhizobiaceae bacterium
ATTGTGGACTCCTCAAAATGCCACACAACGGTTTGTATAAGAATAGTAGCCGTTCGCGGGCTTCATCTCTGTCAAGTCACACAAAAGTTGGAGCGGGCTACAACCCTTGAATTTACTACTGAACCGGCTATTATTTTTATACATTGTTACCAAACGTACTTATTTCACAGGATTTTCTTTTGTAGACCATCTCCAGTCACTCTCATCCCATTGGTCATATTTCCAAAAGTCATCTTTAAACCTTTGCAGAGCAGCTTTGTATTGAGCAATAATAAGTATCGCATCACTATTTGAGGGAAGAGTTTCATCATCTAATAAATCTAAAAATGCAGATGTTGGTTGAAGTGATAATACATCTTTAACTTGCTCTAATACTCTATTTACATTTTTAACTTTAAATTTATTGAGTGGCTCGTCAGGCTTTTTTTTTGAAAACTCTTTCATTTCAATGTATAATGCTCCTGTCAATTCTGTTAGCATCTCATACTTTTCAACTTGTTTTATAGTAGGTAAAGATGTGTTGTTTGATTTTTTTGCCATTATCTATTAAATTTTATCGGATGACCGGTTTTTATAGATGACAACTCTTCGTCAACTATCCAATAATAAGAACCACCAGAATATTTTAAATTGTCACATCTAAGCTTCTCTAAACAATTTAAATATTGCTGAACCATCATTGTAACATCACTCGTTGATGGCATATCACTTTCCTCAAATAGCTCAAAATCATGATATGGTTTATATTCATCACCTAATAGTTCATTAGCCTCTGACAAACTATGGTTAATAAATTTGAGTTTAAATTTATTAACTGCATCATTTGGGCTTTTCTTTGACAAAAGCCCTATTTCCGTGTAAAGTCCTGCAAGTTGACTTTGAGTTTTCTCAAATTGGTCTACATTTTCTTCTGTCATTCTCTTAATTTTTAGGAAGGGCAAGCCCTTGTAAATTCTATATACTTCTTTTTAATAACTTCAATTGGGTATCTCTGTTTACTTTCAAATACTTGTGTCATCATTTTTAAGTCAGAATCATCAAGTACGAGAATACATTTACGATGAGCAGACCACAAGTCTATAATGTTTTTTAGAACTTTATTAGGAGGTGGATTTCTTGTGATAATTATTCCAAAGCCTCCAAACTGCTCCTTTAAATATCTGTTTAGTTGTAGTATGTGTTCCTGTTTAACCTCCTTAACATTCTTTAATTCCATTACAATTTGAGTACAATTGTAAGTGTCGTATATCTCTTCTAGAAAATCAGTTGACCTATTATTATAGAATATTAAATCTCGAATTTGAACACCAGATTCTGTTCTACTTTGTTCTTTAGCAAAATCTAAGTGAGGATAAACTAACGAAGCCATCAGTTGACATGTATTATCTTCAAACTTGATATCAGCATTATCTGTTTTTCCAGTTGGTAATTTTATTATTGTAGAAATCTTCCTTTTTGCGGAAGTAACTGGTATTTGATTAAATAGAGGGTCATTTTTGCAATTATCAAACTGTTTTTCTTTTATCTCAGAATAGGTTTTAATTAAATCATAATTTGCTCGATTAAAATTTAAAAGTTTAATCCTTTCTGGGAAAGCTTCTTCTTTATCTTGTATATTCTTCAAATAGAAACTTTTGAAATAGTCATCAGCATTAATCCAAGGAATAAAACGCAGCCATCTCTTTGGAACAAGGAGAATTGGACTTTTGGTTAAAGGGTTTATTGGAAGAAAAGTCTCCTCCGTTCCGAACTTGTTTGTTTTTGGGTCATAAAGATTTTCAAGAACCGCCTTTTCAATTGGAATTCCATATTTTTCGCATTGCTCAATTGTATAATCAACAAGAAAGGATTGGATAAAGTTACATGCAATGTCACTTACTCGGTCTTTAGAGAAATTTTCAACCAATAGCTGGATTTCTTCAAAGTGGATAAATCCTGATTTTGAAATTTGAGGGATAGAAAAAAATAAATCAGTAACATTTTTAGCTAATTTATTTCCAATTCGTTTTCCAACTTTTGTTTTTGAATTACCAAAACCTACTTCATTACATTCTGATGCTCTTATTAAAGTTTCTATCGCATCTTTTTCGTTTCCTTTTTTAGCAAGAAACCCCAAATGATTAAAACTGTTAGTAATAGATAAATGAAGCGAATTATCCTGCATTGAAGGAGATTTCCATAATAAAAATGGGTCAACATATAATGGAATGTCCTCGTCAAGAAATGGAATAGCAAAATCAACCTCTTCTTGGGTTAGTGGAATATTATGAAAATCGATAAGTCTTGGTCTGATTATGCTCATATTTGTGTACTGCTGTTTTTTAGTATGTTTGGTAACGTTTGTGTATACGCAATACAATTGCGCATATATTTTATATATACTCCTTAC
>CAZBNS010000124.1:0-2776 GCA_964493475.1 uncultured Rhizobiaceae bacterium
TATTGCTATTATTAATGCCGCGACAAAAAAAAGGGCCACTAAAGCTTTCCTAAAGCTAAAGTGAAATGTTGTAGATAAGCCTGATGTTTTCATTGAAATTTCCGTAAGGTGTGTTAAAAATTGAACTGTAAATATACTCTAAGTGCCATCCATCTATGTAATTATCTCTGTAATAAATATAATCACCATCTTCCGAACCGCCCCACCCAAAGTTGCAATGCCAGTATTTTCTATATGCTGTATAATTATAATCCGGATTTAAAATTGTATTTTCTATAGGATTGCCAAATTCATCATATGATGCCACATCTATTGTCAAACTCTTACATCCATCAATAATCCAAGAGTGTCCATCACCTACAGTTGTCCATCCAAGAATGTTCACAGGTTTATTATTAGCTAGGGAAGATATAATGTTATCAATTGAATAGCTTGATGAGTAGGAGTAATCAGCTCCTAATGAATCATAACCATCCAAAACTTTACTAATAGTTGTACCTGAGCCACCATAAGAATATGTTATGTCAATTAAATCTGCAATAGCATATAGAAAATAAGAAGTAGCATTTGCCCAACTTTGATCTGGATTTAAAGGTAATGGATATGTTTGATTTGCAATTGTGCTCCAGTCGATATTATAATTTACTCCTCCGGTAGATATTACTGACGGTTTATTATAGTATGCAAGAATTTGCCCCATAGCAACTGTAGCACATCCCATTGGATAATATTCAGTTGGAGGAATTGTGCTCAGATAAGAATTGTATGGATATATCTGATTCCATTGGGTATTCAATAGGGGACCTTTTGTTGTACTTGCTGTGATGGTTTCAACTGTGTAATAGTTTCCATCATCAGATTTTGTCAGTAAGGAACTTGAATTACATTCCTGATTTTGATACTGTTCTATACATTCTAATAGAAATGCATATGGGCTTTTCTGCAGGCATTCTAGATTTAAACGACCTTTCTCTGACGCCAAGAAAACTCTGCCTTCAGTTCTTTTATCGGCTGAGATCAAAACATATCCTTTGTTATTAGAAAAATTAAATAAATAACAAATCGGAGGTTCCTCTGAACTTTTAGTTGTAGCTTCATTGGCAAATAAAAACTCTACGTTGGCAAGCGTCCTTTCACTTGTAGTTTTGGTTGCAGTAGTTTCAAACATGGCATCCGCAAAGTTAATAGCAGATTTTAAAGCATCTTTTTGCGAAACCGTAAAAGCCGCTTCACTAAACAGATCATCGCTTTTTGTTGTACTAAGATTTTCCTTATTACAGCACAATAAAATTAGTCCAGCAAAAGCTGCAACTAAAATTTTGAAAAAGTAAGTTGATTTTTTCATCTTATAAAGATTTTGTAATGACAGGGTGAATTTAAATATAAAAAATACCATGTCCAAATAAAACAACACATTATAGCTTGTTTTTCAACATCATTGCGCATCTATAATTACACTTTTACAATTCTGAATTTAAATTATCTTGCCCTGTAAAGAAAAATAAATACACTTTTAGTAAAATAAACCATTATTGTTTTTAGAATATTTACAATTTGCAGACAAGATGGTCGCTTAGGAAAGAAAAAGAGGGGGACCAAAAATATCTTTTCAGCCGCCCTCTTCTATGCTATTTCTTAAACAATCTATTCACAAATCGACTGTATGGACTTTTGATTGTTTTGTTATCTGGATATAGCCAAGGCCTATTTCCAGCTTCTTCGTATATTTTAATCCATTTATCTTTATTGCTAAATTTCCAAAGTAAAATAAGAAACAATATAAAAAAAGTAGATATAAAAATACCTGTTTTTTGCTTTCTGATTTTTAACGGAATACCATCAATAAAGTTAACCATAGGAAAGTATTTATTGTATTTAATTACAATGGTATCAATGCCACATTGTTCAAAATAATCTACAAACATTTTATAATTGTCTTGATACACCTTTCCCTCGACTTGGTATGTGTATAATATATTAATATCTATTGAGTCCCTGATTATTTCTGTTTTTGCATTTCGAGCGTCATTCATCTCAAAAACGTCCCCGAAACCATTTAAAGCGATAAGATTTGAAAAACTATACAATAAACCAAAGCCCCAAAAAGCAATGCCTAAAATGAAAAATAATTTTATGATTTTTTTCATCATTTTTTCTCCTTATTCTTCTGGCCTGCTTTTATCACGGATTCGGTAACTATGCTAGTCCCTGCTGCTACCGTATTTGTTGTATTTATTGTATTCACTCCTGCCTCACTCATGCCCGTTGAAATTTTATTAATGGCTGTTTCTATTGTTTTTTCATCGGCTCCCATTTTTGTTAAGGTTTTAGCAGTCTCGTTAATATTTTTAGACATGATACCTTGTAATGCTTTTGTAGAATTACTAGCCGCTTGAAGACCTTTACTCAAAGCACCTCCCAAAGTGCCGCCTCCTGTGGCAACTGTAGCCGCAACTGCTAAATCAATGGTTGCTCGCTATTGCTCCAGAGACAGCACCTTCTGCAGCACCTGCCCATACATCACCGCCTTTCTTGTAAGAGTCATAAGCCCCGGTAACTCCACCAACAACGGCTCCAATAATGGTGCCAATAAATTCACCGTTAACATCAATATATTTGATTGGATTCCCTGCACAATATCCATAAGGAGATAAAGAGTAATAATCATCTGCCAATGGATCCCTCGTCAACCACCTTGCTATTGTCGGGTCGTAGAACCTAGCTCCGTAGTCCAGGTATTCCATGTTAGCTATTGTCTGCAGTTCCTTTCCGTTGA
>CAZBNS010000125.1:0-2772 GCA_964493475.1 uncultured Rhizobiaceae bacterium
AGTGTGGGCGCTTAGATAATTGTTAATGTGTGAAAGCCTGATACGCCAAAAACGGTCTCCAACTTTCGATGCTTCAAGCTGATGAGCTTTGATTAAACGGCGAACAGTCTTGTCAGAAAGCTGTAAATAGTTTGCTGTTTGTGTTATCGTCAATAATTTATCATTCACTTGAACATCACCTCGCAAACTTTATGGGCAAAGCATACCATCAGTAAGCATAAAAAACAAGCCATTACTTAGAAATAATTAGACCAGAGTGGACATTACTGGACATTGTTATGCATTTGCAAAACTACATCAAACATATTTTTTCTCCATTGTCATGATATATTCGTCCAGGGTTTCTTTGAGTTGGGACAGGTTGGTAAAGGCTGAAGGGGTTTTATCTTGGCAGATAAAGAGTGTGATGCCTTTTTCTTCGCTGAACGGGGCGAAGTTCAATTCTGAAAGCAGCCGGCGGTAGATATGGATTTGTTTTTCCAAACAAAGCCCAAAGGAATCAGCACTCCTGAAGTCGATTTTTGCATAAGTGGAAAACGAGGATCTCTCGATCGCAAATATGATGTCGTGTTTTATACTGGCATATAAAGTATCCAACAATTCCCTCCTTATTTGTGTCTTAGCAAAACAAACATAGGGGGGTTGGTAAAGCTTATAAAGTTATCCAGCCTTGTTCCACTAATCTATTCCATGCTATTTCAACATGCTCTGGTTTAAATAAATCTTTTTTATGGCTATTCCAATCCATGACATATGCGTATGCTTCATCAATATTTTTAGCCGGGTCTTGGTAATAATTTGCCACCCAATGTACGGTTGCTAATAATTCCATCCCAAATGGAGTTTCAAATCCATCTATAAGATTAAAGACCCTCTCAAGATACTGATTGGAGTCAGGTGAGTTCTCCGCAAGGTAATTTTCAGTCATTTTCATTACTTCAGAAACAAGGCATATCTGGTGCATTGGATCTTCGCTATCACCACAATTTTTGAGAAAATGTCCATCTAGCGCTTGAATCAGATGTCCAAGCCCCCTAGCATATGGACCATATTTACCAGAAACAAAAATTAATTGATTAAAAATCGGATCTCCAGCTTCTCTTTGAAAATATGAAAGTTTTTGTATTTCAAGACGACTTAGTGAATCCTGCCAATATATATAGCGATCTATAAGTTTTAACAATATAGCCCTAAATATAGTGAGTTTTGGAGTTTTAGTATTAATAATTTGTTCTGTTGTAGGTGCCCCTGCAGGCTCAAATAGAAATATTGAAACATCTGAGAGAGAGGCGAGCCTCTCTTTAATCAGTGGATAAATAACATTCCACTCAAGTCCGCCATTGCCACATCCAAGAGGAGGCAGGGCAATCGAATTTATTCCTAATTTACGAATAACAGAGACAAGATCATCTAATCCTTCTTGAATATACTCGACTTTAGATAATGTTCTCCAATGTTTTTTCGTTGGGAAATTAATGATAAACCTTGGTCCAATAATTTTACCTGTAAAATAAACAAACATTTTACCAGGGCGCATTTCTCCTTTTTTACATGCTTTTTGGTATGCGATAAAGTTATCAGGGTAGGCTTTTTTAAACTGAAGAGCCACGCCTTTACCCATGACACCTACGCAATTTACAGTATTTACTAAAGCGTCTACATTTGCTTTTAGTAGGTCTCCTCGACTTAACTCTATCATTCTATTGCCTCCTCTCTAATAATACCAGTCACGGTTTATTGTGATTTTTTTTCTTAATTTCAAATCATACTGATCCATTATTTTTTCCACTTTGTCATGAGATTCTTCTGAATATACAGCTATTTTATTTATATAATCCCAATTTAGGCTGTCTCTTACGAGAAATTCAGCCATCTTATATTGTTTAAGATGACCTGAAGGGTCATTTTGGCTTCCCCAATATTTTGTGTTAATAGCATCCCAGTCAAGTTTATCTAAATATTTTATATCATAATATCTAAGAGCATAACCAAGTGTGGCATTACAATCTGTAATAACAAATTCTTTCCCGCTGTCAACGATTTTGTTGGTGCATGCAACTAAATATATAATTTCATCCCTGCTTTTGCCGTATTTGTGTAAAACAGGATATAACATCGGAGTTTTATAGCAAAAATAAAATGGGACAAAATCATGTATTGTACAATCTTTCCCTTTATTGATATAAATATTGCCTCGACGTTCCTGTATTTCAGGATTATGGATTTTTTCATATCCTTCTCTGTAAAAACCAGGCGCTGCATTAGGTGAATAAAGACATCTTGAAGACAAGAATAATTCTAGGTTATCTATATGCGTTATACGATATATATAAGTCCCATCGTCAGGCAATAATATCACCTCCTAAAAATCTTGTAATGCGCAGTTTCAATGAAAAATTTTATTTTGTTTACGGCATTACAAGGCAAGTATTAGATGTTTATTCTATGAAAATTTGGCGGGGAGAGGGGGAATTTCACCCCCTGACAATAACCCTCTATGATTTTAGAATATTAACATATTATGTTTTCAAACTGATCGGTCTAGCTCTCCCCGGAATTGCCAGCCCCCGCCATACAGTTATTTACTCCTGTTGTCATCATCACAATACCCCCTAAATTCCATTTCAGAAGGATAATGCTAGAATCCAATACCAAAGTGAAAACAATATACGTTAATACCATCAAGAGCCATATAAATTTTCACGGCCCCCGCAACAGCAGGGGCTAAAGGCAGTGTTTTACTTTTCCGGATTCCTTGTAGGTATAGGTCAT
>CAZBNS010000126.1:0-2733 GCA_964493475.1 uncultured Rhizobiaceae bacterium
TGTATGAAAAATACATAGATACATGGATAAAGTGTTTTGATGCATATGAAGGACAACAAGCAATAAAAGAGAAGGGAGATAGATATCTTCCTAGGTTGTCTGGGCATATAGCAGATGGTATAGATGGAAGGACGGCAGATGATAGAAGTAAGGGGATATTACAGACTCAGACAGAGTATCAGCAGTATCTCAAAAGAGCTATCTACTACAATTACATTAAAAAGATTTGTAATGGGCTTAATGAGCAACTATTCAGAAAAGACGTAAAGCTAGAATATCCAACAGCATTACAACCAATCATAGATAATTTTACACATGATGGAAAATCACTAAAAACTGCAATGAAAGAATCCAATAGGAATATCCTATTGCAATATAGAGATGTTTTAGTTTTGGATTTGCCTAATGTAACCTATGATGGTCCTATATCTCAAGAACAAATAGAGAAACAGAATATAAGACCATATGCCGTATATTATAAAGCAAGTCAAGTCATAAATTGGGATTATGAGGTTATAAATAACAGACTTGAACTTACAAGAGTAATCATAGAGGAAGTGCTTGAGGAGCAAGACCCAGATGATGAATTTGAAAAGAACCAGATAGTACAATACAGAGTAATGGATTTGGGTGATGAAGAGAATGCTGGTAGATATAGAATAAGATTATTTAGGGAACAAGATGGGAAAATGGACATATTTGGTGAAGAGATATATCCAATAGTGAAAGGCGAATATCTTGATTACATACCTTGTTATTTCCTAACACAGAAAGGAATATCTGATGACCTTGATTACCCTATGCTTAATGATGCAGTAGATATAAACATAGCTCATTATATAAATAGCGCAGATTATGAAAATGCAATAAATATCACAGGAAGCCCAACCCCAGTGGTCATTGGATACGATGATGATGGTGATGATGAACCTATAAGTCTTGGAAGTAGCAGGGCATTGATGCTATATGGACAAGGTGCAAATGCTTTCTACATGGAATACAAAGGGCAAGGTCCCAGTGCAATTGCAACAGCGATGGAGAAGAAGGTTGATGCCTTGTCTGTAATAGCAAGCAGGATGCTACAGAATGACCCTAAAGGCGTAGAGAGTGCAGAGACAGCCCAGATACATAGAGGTGCAGAGCAGGGAATGCTTGCAAGTATGGCATTATCGTTATCAGAAGCATATGAAGTAATCCTATACACTATTGCAGATTGGATGGGAATAACAGGTGAAATAACAGTTATGTTTAACACAGATTATACGGTTGATGATATAGATGCAAATCTACTTGCAAACCTCACCACAGCCAGACAAGCCGGTCTTATAAGCCAGTATGTATATTTCTACAATTTGCTAAAGGGGGAGATGATACCAGATGATTGGGACATTGACAAAGAGAATGCAGAAAGAGCATTGGATATGGCACAACAATCATTATTGATGGAAGGGTATACAGAAGAACCAGAAGAAGTTGAAGAGGAAGAAATCATAGAAGGTGATGAATAATGGCGAACGGTATAAAAACAGTAACTGATGAAGCAATAAAAAAATATCTTGAGACTTATTATATAACAGGCTACAAAGAAAATGAAGAAACATTTGCGAGATACAGAAGAGAAGCTAATATAAGATTTAAGGATTGGGTAGAGTTTAATGAAACGACAATGAATCTGAGAAATAAATATACTCCACTTGAACTAAAACAATTAGCAGTTGCAGATAGAAAAGAACCTCTTAAAACAAAATACTATAAGATGGAAGGTAATGTATTTAGGTTTGCTCATATAACAGATAGCCATATGGGAAGTATATTCTTTAATGAAAATATCTGGAATGCAATAGTACACGAAATAAACAACAGCAATGTTGATTGCGTCTTCCACACAGGAGATATAACAGAAGGGTTCAATAGTAAGAGAGTGGATGGGATATATGAGATGACACATATAGGATATGCAGAACAGAAAAAATATGCATCAGAGATGTTATCACAGATAGATGCCCAGATTTATTGTATAGATGGGAATCATGACAGATGGTATCAGAAACCCATGGGTGCCAATATGGTCGAAGATATAGCTATGATTACAGATAATGTAAAATATCTTGGTTCTGATATGGCTGACTTTATAATCGAGAATAATGATAGGCCAATAAAGATACGATTGTGGCATGGTGAAGATGGAAGTTCCTACGCCACATCATACCGGGTACAGAAGATAATAGAATCATTTACCGGCGGTGATAAGCCCAATGTTCTATTATGTGGTCATACTCATAAGCAAATTTGTATGTTTGATAGAAATGTACATTGTGTAAGTGGTGGGGCAGTGTGTACACAATCAAATTGGATGAGAAGTAAAAGACTTGCTAACCATACAGGCTTCCATATAGTGGAGATGGAATTTAATGAAAGAGGTATAACCAAATTCACTCCTACATGGTATCCGTTTTACGAATAAAGGAATAAAGAATGACTGTAAATGAAAAGCTACGCAATACAACAATAAGGCATTCTGTTTATATGGAACAGTTGAAAAATAATGAGGTGAAGAAAATAATATCATTATTGAATAAAACTGATGTTGATTTGCGTAAACAGTTGTTAAAAAGAAAAGGAGCAACACCAACCATAACTAGCAAAAGATTGGAGTTGATGAAGAAGGATGTTGCAGAGATAATAGCTGATGCAAAACAGATATATACAAATAGTCTTACAAAGGCAGCAACG
>CAZBNS010000127.1:0-2570 GCA_964493475.1 uncultured Rhizobiaceae bacterium
CTCCGACTCCCGAGATCCGCAACTGGGTTCATGCCTACGAGGTCATGTGCGAGCTGGACCCGTCCATGAAAGAACGAACGTTCGACATCGAAGTCAAGCGCTCGAGGAACCTAGAATATACCACCAAGGCGTCGCGGACACTGGCAAAAGTGCGCGATACCGGCATCAAGTACACCACACAGCTTGGCGACAGCGTCATCACGGTCAAGATGTGGTGGGGAGCGTATCTGACAGGACTTGATAAATTTGCAAACATGGAAGAAGCAGGGCGAATGCGCGAAGCGGTGTTCTATGCGTCGCGTTTCATTGCCGAAACGCAGTCGTCGAGCAATCCGATGGACCTCGCTGAGATTCAGACAAGCCGCCACACTTGGCAACGCCTCATATCGGCGTTCAAGCGTGATGCGTTCAAGCGTTGGAACCTGGCATTCTACAAGCTGCCGCAGGCGGTACGGAATCGACAATGGGCGAAAGCGGGAGGGATTATTACCTCACAGCTGCTTGGTCTATTGATTCTCGCAGGCGTTCGTGGATTATTCATCAAGAAAGACGATGATGACGACGAGAAATACCGCAAATTCCTCATGAAAAACCTGACAGCGCAACTGTTCGAGGAAGCGATTCCTTATGCCGGAGAAGGGATTGCAAGCGGCATACTTGGATTCGGCGGCGGAGACTTGCTCGAGCTTGACGATGTATCGGGCCGCTGGCTCGGAGAATTTTTCGACGGCGATAAGGATTGGGAGACGTTCTGGAAACGCTCTTGGGAGTTGGCGATTACCTCGCTGTCTACCGTCGGCGTACCTTCTCTCGCAGTAGAGCGCACCATCAAGTCGGTCGATGAAACGAACTTCTGGCGCCTGATCGGAGGATACTGGTACAAGCTCGGCGAAGACGAATAGTAGCTATCCTATCCCGTTTGGGACACGTTACGAACCCCGCCATTTTGTGCGGGGTTTCTTTTGCTTGTACGATAGGACCATCAAACAGCCGCACAGGCGAAGGAGGTGCTGAGCATGGCTGATCCAGTAGCGATCATCAACCGGCTCGATTCAGGCGGTTTCGTCTATTTCGGTAGTACCATGTTGGCCGCAGGGGAAAGCTGCATCGTATGGGTGCACGGATTCCCGAGCGTTATCGGCGTCATCGGGACACCGGAGGGCACCGTCGCGTACACGGTGGGCGAAATCACCGAAACAGAAGCTGACATCCGGGGCGACTCGTACACGCCTTTTTTACTTGCAGAAGTGTATACCACCAACCAATTGGTACAGGGCAAGTGGGGTGTATCGGCGTACAAGATCACAAACAACGACGGATCCGATCCGATCAAGGTAAACTGGAGGATAGTAAGACCATGAAGATTTCCAATAAACCGAAAATCTTGCGAGTAAACGACGTGCTCGATTCGACTACGAGCGTGTCCGTTACCCGTACGGCGGCTCCGAAAAACATCAAGCAGCTGCTGGACATCATCAATACCATCAAGGGTACTGGGTGGACTACAGAAAACCTTGCTGCACTGCAGACGGCCATCAACCTGTTAAACGGGCTGGTAAGCGTAGACGGATCGGTACTTAAGATGATCAAGGATAATGCCGAGCTCGCTACGTACGACAACAGCGACAGCGGTCTGACTGCAACGCAGGTCAAAGCTGCTATCGACGAGCTCAAGGCGACCGTGGACTACATCCTTGCATCGCAGGAACAGGACCTTGGCATCGAGTTCTCCGCCATGCCTGCAACTGTTACCGGAACCAGAAAGCTCTCCAATGTGGGCAAGACATTCCGCGTCAATGCCGGGTCCATAAACACCGACCCGTATCCGCTGACCGACATCCGATTCCAGTTCCCCTATAAGGAAATCCGTACCGCCAAGGTCAACGCGGCATTCGAGGTGCAGAAGTGGATCGACGAGCCTGGCTTCGATGCGGCCGAGGGTGAGGTCATGGTATGGCTGCCGAAGACCTACTACCGGCAGACCGACGTCTACGAGTTCGAGTTCTCTAAATATCAGCGTCCGGGCTATGCGGTCGACCCCCTGTTTTTCGACTATGCAACGAGCGAGGAGCGTGATGGCGTCTGGGTCTCCGCATTCAAGGCATCCCTTGCCTCGGGCGGTACCAAGCTGCAGAGCCAGCCTGACGCGGCTCCAAAGCACGGCATTGTAATGTACGGCTCCTCCGGGTTCCGCGGGCTTGCAAATGCCATCGGCACCGGCTGGGGATTGGCCGACCTCGCGCTTCGTGACTACCTGCGCAAGATATTCCTCATGGCCGCCGCTTCGTGGGATAGTCAAAGTGTGGTCGGCAAGGGCTGTGAAGCCATGCGGTACAGTGCTGACGACAAGGTCGTACTGGATACCGCTACAAGAAACGACATCATCGTCACCACCACCACAGCTGCGCTCTACAATGTGGGCGAGTATGTATCGCTCGGGACCAGTGCAGGAGCGACTACGCGGTTTCATAGCCGCGCAATCACTGCAAAAAAAGATGCGGGTAAGCTGGACCTGACCGCTACCGAGGTCGGCGATAAGGTTACGGTCAACTCCGTCGAATACACTAAGG
>CAZBNS010000128.1:0-2529 GCA_964493475.1 uncultured Rhizobiaceae bacterium
GGCTACAACCGTTGAATTTACTACTGCCACGCCTATTTTGTATATACATTGTTACCAGCTGGCTTTTTGTTTTTTATCATCTAGCTATATTCAGGAAATAGCATATATTTTACTTGTCTAAAATCAATACCCTGCAATTCATTAATATCAAAACCACGACATGAAACAATATCATTGTCAAATCTACTATATGTCCAGCCTAGTTGATCATATGTTGAACCAGTGAAGAAATTAATTGCATTTGGTTTAGACACACTTTCCAATCTATAAATTTCTGTAATTGGTTGACCAATCATTGTATATTCCCCATAAAATTCTCCAGGCACTTTGTAATAATTAATTCGGCCTTTATGAATTGCAACTTTTACATTCTTGTTTGAATTATAAAATTCTTTAATTACAGCTTCAGCACAATCTTCCGCTTTATAAACATATTCTGGATTACTTAAATTTAAAAAAGGTTTTCCAAACACACATATTATGCCGTCACCCATTAATTTTTCAATTTCTCCACCATGCTCATATATAATCGGAATAATTTTTTCATAATAATCATCTAGATATTCTTTAACTTTCTCATTTGACCAACCTAGAATCGTTTTTGAAAAGGAAGTTATATCAATAAATAAAAGCGCAACATCTTCGTCTTTGCCTTCATCAAAATATTTTATTAAATCTGGTTTTGATGGATTTAAATTCTCTGTTATAAATGAAAACGTTCTTATTTCACGAGTTCTTTCATTTATTATTTCGGAATCAAAAGCTTTCCTTATTACATCCTTAGCTTTTGTTTTTTCTAAATAATCACGAATGCTTATATCATTCGTATTCAATTGATAAAACTCTTGCTTTAAGCTATATATTTGGTTTAAGTTGGGCATATTCGAAAATTATATTAGTTAATTATTATAAAAATGAGGAACAGTGCAAATGAAATTATTAGCCATATAACACTTCTGTTATAGTATTTAAATTTTCTGTCTGCAATATTGGAATTTATAAATATTTGTGAGTTTAAGTCTTTTAAGAATGTTGATTTATTTTCAGTTGTGATTTGATTTTCAAAGTCAGAATAGCTTTTAGATGCAATGGTTCCAAAAAAGATATTTGAATTTGTATTTAGTCCTTGTTGCCTATAAATATTAGGATTTATACGCCCCTTTAATGTTTGGTAGATATTATATATTGTAATTATTATTGCAATAAGAAATAATATAATAACCAAAAGAGAAAAGAACAATTTTAAGCTATTACAGTCAATGCTTGGAGCACGTTTATATGTAAATGTATTAATCATTTCTTTACCTAAGTCAGATGTGAAAATTATGGTAATGATTACTCCATAAAAAGTTAAAACAAAAGAACTCTTTGTATCTACGTTAGAAATCCATTGATTTACAACTTCTAGTCTTTTTATGCTTCTGTCTATTTTTTTCATGTTTATTCAATTTTCCAAGTTAAACCGCTTCCGTAAATTTTACCTTTTACATTTTTTACCTGATATTTTTGTTCTTTCCACCAATTATTAACGACATCATTATATTGGGGATTTGCTTTTTTGTAATCGTTATAAACTAATTCAGACAATAAAATGGGAGGGTATTCTATTTTTCTTACTTTCTTTTCGAATTTAATATTCTTACCACCACTAGAGAATAACCTACCATCATCATATTGAGCAATTGAATTTGCAAATTCTTCAACGGACATTTCCACGGTTTCCACGGTATTCAAATAAAATGGAGCATTGGGGTCATAGTTGGATACATTTCCAAATATTGATGTTAAAGTTGAAGGAAAAAGCGGTTTTATTGCACGAGGATTAATAGGATGTCGCGTAACTCTAAAGTAATCTTCTTCAATTGTTTTATTGGCAACATCCGTCAATCTTGAAGCAATATTTACAGGATAACCTACCCAAACTAAACCTTTATTCTCTCCATTTTCAGTTCCATTACGCTGAATGCCAACCTTGATAACCCTTAGCTCGCCATAATCAATCCCAATCCCACATTTAAAATCTACTGCAAACTTTTTATTTATTATTTTACTTGCAATGTGATTTATTGAAATTGCACATTTAACAGCATTTGTAAAGCAATTTTCTACAGGAAATACAACCATAACTCTATCACCAATTATATTTCGAGTGTGACCATTATGATGACGAGCAACTTTTAATACAGCTTTTGTAAATGCTGTATATATTCTACCCATTGTCTGGGTGTTATGCTTTTCTGTTAATGCTACGGAATTTCTTATATCGACAAAAAGAACACAAGTTTTAATTTTTTTCCCTTTTTTATCATTACCCCTTTCATAGGTAAGTCCACTATCATTTAAGTTAGGCACAACAGATGTGTCATTATAATCAAAATTAGTTTTGGTCACATCAATTACATCTTTTTCAATTTCTTCTATTATACCTTTCACTGCCATAATAAATTATAGGTTGTATCTTGGTTTAAGCTTGCTGGTAACGTACGTGGCTAAACGTGCCGAAAAATTACCAAATATTTCCACATTGCT
>CAZBNS010000129.1:0-2505 GCA_964493475.1 uncultured Rhizobiaceae bacterium
TATCAAGAAAGAAACCTTTATATTATATTCTATATACTATAATGTTATACAATTAAGAAAGATATGTCAAACAATAAAATTGCGGATAACTTAAAGAAACTACGGGTTAAAAAAGGGCTATCTCTCGAAAAGATTGCTCGCCTTGCCGATTTGTCGCTGAATACCATTGTTAAGGTTGAAAATGGTGTAAACACAAATCCGACCATTGAAACACTAACCAAGATCGCCAAGGCGCTTGAAGTTGGTGTTGATGATTTAATAAAATAATTTTAAAAATATGAATACATCACAAAAAAATTTCTTACAAGCATTAACAGAAACATTTAAAGCATACAATGAATTTGGGGCAAGAAGTAATAAAAAATTAATTCCCATTCATAGTTGGATTTCAAAAACAATCAATGATCACTTGAATGGCGAATTTGTTGTTAATTCATTGGGCACTGGTGGCGAAAGAACATTAGACGGAAAATATTATCCCAAAAATTTGGACATTACTGTTTTGAAAGAAGAAAAGATATTAAGCACTGTTAGTTTTAAATTTGTCACTTCAAATTATAAACAAAATGGGAATAATTATTTTGAAAATTTATTAGGTGAAACTGCGAATATTAGACGGGTTAATGTTGGGTTTGCTCATTTGTTAGTTTTACGAGCCCATACTCCTTATTATGATAAAAATAGTGGTAATTTAAGAGGTTCTCAAACAAAAATAGAAACAATAAATGAGCATGATATTTCAAAATACATCAAATTATTTATCGATCAAGATTTTCCTCATAAACCAGATGTTTTGGGGATAGTAATTGTTGATGTTGATGAAAATGAAAATTGTTTGTTTGCTGATTTAAATAAATTGGGACTTTCTTCGGAAACTCAAAAAATTCTACTTAGCGAATTATCGCTAGATAAATTTATTGATAGATTTTCTGCCCTTTGTCGTCTTAAAAGTTAATTATGAATGAAAAGAAGAAAAAACTAGGTCAAGTTTTTACTCCTGATTGGATTGTTAAATTAATTTTAGACAGAAGCGAATATAGCGGAAATACAATACTTGATAAATACATCCTTGAACCCGGTTGTGGGAGCGGTAATTTTTTGCTTCAAATAGTTGAAAGATTTATTGAAACTGCAAAGCAGAATGGATTAAAAAATAATGAAATAAAGAAAAAAATTGAAAAATATATTTATGGAATAGAGGTTGATGAGAGTGTTTATAAAGAATGCTTAAGCCGACTTGATGATTTAGCCAAATCATACGATTTACAAAATATTAAGTGGAACATTCAAAACAAAGATATTTTAGATATTGAAATTAGTGAATTGCCGAGTTTTGATTTTGTAATTGGCAATCCGCCCTATGTTCGTATACATAATTTAGATAAAAATAGACTTGCCGAAATAAAATCAAGATTCCATTTTTGTAAAAATGGAATTATAGATTTATTTCAAGTATTCTTTGAAATAGGAATAATGTCTTTAAATAAAAAAAGTGGGAAGTTGGGATTTATTACTCCAAATAGTTTTATCCATAATTCTACTTATGGCGATTTCAGAAAATATCTTGTCGATCATATGTTGATAAAAGACCTAGTAAATTTTAAAGAAAATTCAGTTTTTGATGACGCTTCTACTTATAATGCTATTACAATTTTAGATTCAAAACATAACAGCACAATTATTGATTACTATGAATACATTAGTGGAAAATTAACACTTATTAATAAAATTGATTTAACTAGCCAAGACTTGAAAAAATGGAATTTTACGGACAATAAAAATTCGGAGTTTTTAGACAATATCAAAAATAGTAAGTACAAAATTTCTGATTTTGCAGTTGTTCAGTATGGATTCGCAACATTACTTGATAAAGCATATATCATTAAAGACGACACACTTTTTTCTTTTTCAGACAAAGAACAAGGAATTTTATATCCAGTTGTCAAAGCGTCAAGATATGATGGTAATAAAATAACGGATAAAATTATATATCCATATTTTTTAAAGGATAAAACTTGGATTCCAATTCCAGAAGAAGACATGAAAAAGAAATATCCTAGAACTTACGATCATTTGTTAAGCAATAAAGACGCTTTAAAAAAAAGAAGTTGTGACAAAAGCGTTAAATTTTGGTACGAATATGGAAGAAGCCAAGGCATTCAAACAATTCATAATGAAAAATTAGTCATAAGTCCAATTTTTAAAAATGAAATCAAGGTTTTTAAAGTCAGAAAAGAAACAATGGTTTATTCAGGAATATATTTATTTGTTAAAGAAAATTCAAAATATAACCTTGATGATTTTATAAAAATTATAAAAAGTGAAAATTTTTTGAAATATGCTAGAATTGTTGGTAAAGATATGAGAGGTGGATATAAAACAATCAATACAAAAGCAATTAAGGATTATACATTAGAAAAATTTTAGAGGTGGCGCGCCAGTTTTCAATTTTGGCGGAGAGGGAGGGATTCGAACCCTCGGTGGGCTTATGGGCCCACGACTCGT
>CAZBNS010000130.1:0-2479 GCA_964493475.1 uncultured Rhizobiaceae bacterium
CCGTGACGCGATCCGGTCTTATATCACCTATTATGAATGGATGAACGACGTGTCAGGCGAGCGTCAGGGGGTCATCACGATGGTCTATGATCATGATCACCGCGGTCTTATGGAAGCGATCACTGAGATCCAGCATTCAAACAGACATATCGTCCAGTCGACGATCCATTCTCATGTCAGCGATGAGCGCTGTCTTGAAGTCATCCTCGTCAGAGGACAGGGCGAACAGCTGAAACAGCTTGCAGAGCGCCTGATGTCCCTGAAAGGCGTCGAGTCGGTCAAACTGACAACAATAAAAACCGACTGAGATCGTCGGTCAAAATAAGACTCTCTTATTTTTTATTTTTTTGTGTGAGACGCGGCATCTATCAGCGTATTCAGCACATTTTCCAGAAACATGATCCCCCCTTCGATGCCGGCGATCGGCCGGGCGGCAATCGAGACCCGGCTCCGGTCGGGAGGAGTGATCCCGAGGAAGGAAGCAGCCGGATACGCGTTTGCTTCAAAGGTGGAGCCAAGGATCAGATCAGGACCCGCTGCGCTGATTTCCCGGACGATCTTCGTCAGATCGGTCTCGCAGGGGATATGGGCCGCGTCACGGTTTCGTGCAAGGACGACCGGGACCTCGGCGCCGAAGTAGCGTTCCAGCATTGTTTTGGCAAACAGCGCGTAACTTTCCTGAGCGCAGACGGCGGCTACCGGCGGCTCATATTTGCGGAGATATTTGTCGCTTGAATAAAACATCTGTTCATCGGCACGCCGCCACTCCTCGAGGACCGGTTCGATATCCGCATCCGGAAACGTTTCAGCGAGGTTTGCACAGGTGTCTTGTATGTCCGTAAACAAAAACGAGCCGAGCATCGTTCCAACACCGGACGGATACGACGGATTGACCGAGACCGTGTGCAAAGCGGCCCCTTTTCGAAGATCTGCATACCTGTCTTTTGCAAGCCGAACGCCGACCGGGATATCCATAAGCCGTAAAAGCCGCTCGGCTTCGTGCAGATTTCCCCGCCAGAAAAGATCGAGAAGGGAAACGCCGTCGATGTTCACGCCGTTTCGCGAAGGATCGGTTTTTATCCCCAGGCAGTCATATGCGGTCTTTGCCCCCTCCTCGGCATTGCCGAGAAAACCTGGTGCATCGACAAGGACGGCGTTTTTGTTTTCCAGCGCCCCGGAGAGATCTTCGCCGGTAAGCGCCGGGATGCAGGTGTTCAAAACGGCGACCGGCCGGTCGGCGGACGAAAGCCCGTCCACGACCTCTTTTAAGCGGCCGGTCGTGCCGAACACGATCTCCGATTCCAGAAGATAGGTGCAGAACAAAGGAACCTTCAGCAGTGACCGGGGATAATAATAACAGCCCGAAGAGCCGTGGATCAAGACATCCAGTCCGGAGATGCCGGCAAGAACGGAACAGGCTCCGGTCATGGCGCACGGCCAGACAGGATTCACGCAGAGACCTTTATCCATGGAGAATCGCCCTCCGCCAGAGGTAAAGCATTTTCACGGTCCCGGATACGCCGACCGGCAGATAAAACGGCAGTCTGACGTTTATTCCGTTTGGAGACTCGGTCATATCCAGACAGGCAAGCGCTTCGCGTGCAGCGGTGAGGGTCCCTTCAAACGGTTCTGCGCCGAGACAGACCCTGCTGCCTGCAAGATTTGCAAACCGTTCGAGCATTTTTTTCTGGTATTTGGTCTCCTGCAGGACAGCAGATTCGATTTTTTCCGCAGAAAGTCCGCAGGCTTTGCCGGTCTCCTGCAGAAATGAAACCGATCCTGAAAGTCCGCGGGGAAAACCGCTGACCACCGGGCGGCTGAACCTTCTGCTGAGTTCACGGCCGGCGTCAGAGCAGCGCCCGTCCCGCAAAATAAAACAGGAGACGGTGCCAAGCTTTCGAAGATCCGACACCACGGCGTTTCTGCAGAATCTGACCGAAACGGTCAGACCGAGAAGGACGAGCAGCCGTTGTACTTCGGCGAAGTTCTCCTCGACCTCGGACTCCAGATTTTTTTCGCCGATGATCCCGACGGTTCCCGGTACCGGATCTGCAGGCTCTGCCAGAGCCGAGAGTCCGATGAGAGCGGCATTCTCTCCGTCCTTTGCACTTCCGCCGAGAAAGCCGGATGTCGGGATATAGAGCGTGCGTTCTGCATACGGGTGTTCCCGGCAGACGGCAAGACAGTCATCCCCGATCGTTTCCGGGACACAGGAGGTGACAACGATGATCAGCTCCGGCTTTTTTTCTGCCGCACGGTCGAGTGCCTGTCTGAGACAATCCTCTCCGCCGAAGATGACATCCTTGTCCGAAAGACCCGAGACCAGGATCTCGGGAACGATTTTTGTCTCCGCTTCGTTCATCAGCGCATGGAGCATGGAAAATGTCTGATGGGCACAGCCTTTCGGGGCATGGACTACCGTTACTGCCCCGGGAATAAAACAGGCGACGGAAAGGGCGCCCGTGAGGGTGCACCCCCC
>CAZBNS010000131.1:0-2471 GCA_964493475.1 uncultured Rhizobiaceae bacterium
CAGATTATCTATATATGACGTATGTTATTGCTTTGATTGCTGTTTTAGCTAACTTTACTGCTATTCAGAGATTTGTCTCAGCGGTTTCGAAAAATAAAATTTAATTATTATTTTATTGCAGAAACCAATGATTTCGGTCATTGGTTTTTTGCTATAGACAAAATAATATAATTATATTATAATAATATTGGTAATAAAAATGACCATTGTTATGTGGGACTGGGATGGAACCCTGGTCGATACAATGCCAATGCATGCTGATTTAGCTGCAATGTGTATTGAAAAGCACTTTGGAATGGATTTTCAAAGTGCGAGAGAGCAGTATTTGAACACAACTGGTATTCCATTTGATCATCAACTGAGAATAATTTTTCCTGAAGCAGAAGAAGAAAAAGTACTTTTCTGCGCGGGAGAGTATCACAAAGAGAAGATGACTTATGTTTATGAAAATCCAAAAGATTTTCCCGAGACATTAAAAGTCATTAAAAAAGTTGAGAATATTCAGATAATATCATCTTCAACAGAAGAGAATATTATCAAAAGATGGACCCATGAAAATGGTTTAGAAATCACAGTTCTTGGTCGAGAGAGTGGCTCTAAAAGGGATCATATACTTAAAATAAAAGAATTGTTCCCTGAATCAAAAATAATTTTCGTTTCTGATTCTTATGGAGACATGGATCTTCCAGTAGAGATTGCTTTAGGAGTAGATGTTCCTAAGAATAAAGAAAATCTTTTTTGGAAAAATGGAGCCCAAAATGTTTCTTTTGAGCCAGTGAGTCTTGCATGGTTCGAAGAAATTAAGAAGTTCTTAGTGTAATAATTTAATTATTACACTATTTTTTTTATTATGTTATTGTATAATTAAATTATAATAATTTATTTATATGACTACTTGGATATTTTATGGTTTAATTAGTTCTTTATTTTGGGGAACATATACAGTTGTATCTAAAATAGTAACTTCAGAAAAATATTTAAAAATTGATTCTGCAAATGCTTCTTTATTAATGTTAGCAGGAATAGTTTTAGTTTTTTTAACCTTCTTTTTATTAAAAAATGGTAATCTTGGAATGTTAACAAAGGGAATAGGATTTATTTTAATTTTTACAATAGTTGCTTATGTAATTTTTGCCTTGAAAGAAGTTGGTGTTAACATTACTTTACCAATTATTTCTTTAGGATTATTACAAGGAATTTTATGGGCATCAGGAATGATATTTACTTTTCTTGCTTTTTCTTCGGGGGCTGAGGCGGCAAAGTTAGTGCCAATTTATAATACGAATACCTTGATAGCAGTTTTTTTAGGAATAGCTTTTTTACATGAGTTGCCAGCGCCTGATGAAAGATTTAAAGTTGTAACAGGAGCTTTAATGATTGTAGTTGGTAGTATACTAGTAAGTAGATAATAGATAATAGATAATAAATAATAAATAGAAATATGAATAATATAAAAGGTGTTATATTCGACTTGGACGGTGTTTTATTTGATAGTGAGTATTACCAATGGCAAGGTTGGGTGGAACCATTAAGGGATTATGGAATAGAACTTACTAAAGAGATGTATTTTGAATATGCTGGAAAAAGTGGGAAACAAATAGATCAGGAGTTAATTAAAGATTTTAATTTAAAAATAGAGGAGGGGTTTCTTTTAGGGAAAAAGAAAGTTTTAATAGAAAAATGGTTCAAAGAAAAAACAATGCCAATTATGCCTTATGCAAAAGAAGCTGTTGAATTTTTTGGTAACAATTTTAAAATTGCATTATGTTCTGGTGGAAATAGAGAAGAAGTTATTACAAAATTGGAAAAAAACAATTTTTTAAATTTTTTTCCAATTATTGTTGCAGGAGATGATGTTGAGAGAAGTAAACCTTGGCCGGATACTTATCTCTTAGCTGTTAAAAAATTAGGACTTAAACCATCAGAATGTTTAGCTTTTGAAGATACTCAATATGGACTACAATCGGCAAAAGACGCAGGAACATATTGTTTTGTAATTCCAAATGAATATTCAGAAAGACAAGACTTTTCAAGAGCTGATAAAATTTTTACTTCTTTTAAAGAGGTGGTAGATTTTTTTGATAAGCTTAATTAAAAGAGGAGTAAAAATATAAACAATCGGAGATTTTTTGCCTTTACTGATTGTTTCTTTTTCTATAATAGCATCTTTGAAATCTTCTATTGTTTTAGTATTTGCTTCAGTGTATCCATAGCCAACTCCTTTATAATAATGACTATCGCTTCCTCCCGTAGTTGCTAAATTATGTTTATTTGCAAATTCCAGAGCCTGTTTATCAGGATTAGAAAAAGGTTTTCTTGCGTTAAAAACTTCAATTGCATCAATTAAGTCTAAGTAATTTGTAAGATCATCTCTAAATCCTTCTCCATAATGAAAAGGGTGAGGAATTACAACTAAGCCACCTTGTTTTTTTATTTCTTCCATTACAAATCGAGGGTCTTTTTTTCGTCCC
>CAZBNS010000132.1:0-2445 GCA_964493475.1 uncultured Rhizobiaceae bacterium
GGAACCCGCGTGTGGCTTGTCGAAAGCGCGGCGGTTCCAGCCCAGGTCGCCGGAGCGCCATCAAGGAAATGATAAGCCACCGGCTTGCCGTTGATGTCCACCTCCACGCCCATCTTGATTTCGTTTGTGCCACTCGAACGCGGAACATTGAGCATGTAGTCAAGCAGTTCGGAATCGATCAACTGGTTCGCAACTCCATAGGGATTATCCGCTCCACGGATTTTCCGAGTAATGCACTCGCCGTCCACGAAAAGCGAATTTACACCGACCTGGCTGAAAACACGCCGGTCCATCCGTCCATCGATAGAGAAATTCCGCGCTTTCGAAAAATCAATGTAGGCCTCCTCCAAGATCTGCTGGTCGATCTCGCTATCCACCAGCGCGCCGCCAATCAGATCCGCCGCACGGCTCTGCATCCGGATGCCCTTGGCTCCGATGATGTGCGTCTTTGCCATGATCAAGAACTTGCGCGTCAAATCATGGTTGCGCGAAAGCCAGCGCGCCCGGTTCCGCGCAACCGAAATCGCCCCGAAAATCGCCTGGTCTGCCGTCATCGATCCCGAAAAGAAATCCATGTTGAACCGGTCGATCTGCCCGAGGCCATAGTTGCGCGCCGCCCGCATGGGGGAATTGCGCACCGCCGCAGGAGGAGGGGGCTGAACTGCGGCGGTGCGCGTGGTGGTTGTTTGGTCCGTGGTAGCGGAAGACGTTGAATAAATATCCGAAAGAGGTCTGATCATGGTCCAAATCCCATCTGAATCGTGCGCACCCGACCGCCGCCGGCCGCAATGCGTTTTTCGCCGTCAAGGCGCTTTTCGTAGAACCGTAGCCAGCCCGTGATTTCCTCAGGTTTGAGCCGCGTGATTGATTCGCCATCTTCCGTCGCGTATGAATCGTAGGCGTGGTCCGGGCGTCCCTCCATCAATGCCCGAAGCGCCGAAACCATCTTCGCGTTGTGGCTAACCGTTCCAATCGCCTCGACGGATACCGGAACCTGGATGGCCAGCTCCTCCTGGCCATCCAGCTCGGCAATCAGGTATAGCGTATGGTTTCCGGGCGTAAGGGCGGCGGTTGTCGACGCCGGAAAATTGAGCGTCCACTCCGTTTCATCGCCGGAAAAAAGGGAAGAGGAAAGAGAAACTGTTGCCAACGGGGACGAAAGCTTGCCGCTAATGGACCAGCCATCCGATGCATCGTGATCGGCAAGCGTGACGCTCGTTTTGAACGGAATTCCAGCTGTTATCCTCATGCCGCCAAATTATGCGGCATGGAAAAAAAGGCGGTCACTCAGGCGACCCACGGCGGCTGACGCGCCGGTGCACGGTTGACACGGAAACCCCAAGCGCATCGGCCCAGCCGGAAAGACTGTCCGTTCGGCCTGAATGCCTGATCTTGCGCGGAGGGCGGCCAATAATATCCCGGTGCTCGGTTGGCGAACGCGGAAAGCGAATGTTGCGGCGATGGCAAAACATGCGCAGCGAAGGTTCCGAAACCTCCAAAATCTCGGCCACCAGCGGAATCGAGTAAGACATTTGGGAATATCCAGCAACGATATCGGCAATTGGCTCGTCGAACTCCTTTTCAATCCTGCGCGCAGCCTTGACGATTGTATCCATGCGCGCAATCATCCGCGCACGCGCGCGACCGCAAAACCCTACCGTTTACCACAATTCAAAACAATCCGCCGCAACCCGCCGCAACCCGCCAAAACCTTTGTTTCCTTCGTGTCTTCGCGGTCATCCTTTCACCACCTGCCACCCCAGCGGCTTGTTCGCCCTGAACTGCGGATGGTCCGAAAGCCACCCGATCGCCTGGCGCACCGACGCCCGCCCGCCAGGCATGGAAAACCCATCCCGGCGCATCGCATAAACATATCCCGGCGAATACCGCAACCGCCCCGCCAGCTCCTTCACCGAAAGCAACTCATCATCCATTTTCTACTTTTCCCCCTTCAATATCTCCGGTTTTCGCGGATCGCAGCACTCCTTTGGGCGGATTCGATAGATTTTTTCCTGCATTCGTTTTTGATGCCCGAAAACTCCTTCAATTGTTTCGATGCCCGGATGGTCTCCAAAACAGAGGTATCCGTTTCCATATTCCCCATCTTCGCTTTCGTCAACGAACCCGCAGTTTTGGCAGTTTTGGCAGTTTGCCAGCTCCAAGTCGGATGGGTTTTTTCCCGCATAAACTGCCGGATACAGATCAATTTCCGGGGGTCTTCCGTTGCACATAATCAAACCTCCATTGTTTCAACTTTTATCCCTCACACCTCAAGCCTCAAGCCTTCCCCTAAAACCCGCCAACGAATCCGCCGCCAGGACGAACAACACGCCGGGCTCCGCGCCGCCGGCCACGCGCAACCGGCTTTTGTGGCTCCTGGTCCGGATCCCGATCATCATCAACCGGCGCGCCGCCATCGCTTTTCTTGTTGCGCGCCGCCAGCTC
>CAZBNS010000133.1:0-2343 GCA_964493475.1 uncultured Rhizobiaceae bacterium
TGACAAATAAAACCAAATAATTAACAATTTAATTGCCTACGGGCAAAGTGATGGCTCAAAACGCCAAAACGGAATTAAATTAGTCTGCAGGCTTTTGTTGTATCTATTTCATAGATATGGCGGAGGCTTGCGGTTATAATGGGTTATGTTTCATAGCTCAAAAGGCTGTAAGGGCTGATCCTGTCAGTTGTTTTGACCTCCGCACTTTTTCAAGTGCGATTTTTATTAATTAAAAAAGAGGTAAAATATGATTACTGATAAATTAAAAGATCTTAACAATACTTTAAATGAAAAAATAGATAATATTAAACAAAAAAATCTAAATAATTTCTCTAATAATTTAAATAATGAAATAAAAGATATAGAAAGACAATTATTAGAAGAAAAACTATTTCAATTAGAAAGAAAAGCTTTTCTATATATAGCTAATAATAATCTAAATACACAACAGGATATAAGAACATTAAGAAGATTATTAGTATATATTGAAAGAACACACGAAAGACAAAGAAATAATAAATGTATGGTGAAAAGGGTAGAGAATTTGTTGGAAGGTGTTGTGAAGAAAAATATAAGTAATAAAAAAATGTAAAAATAGAAACTTTTCCCTAGCCTTCACCGCTACCCTAATCTTTCCCTTCTTGAAGGGAAATGTCCGAAGGACAAAGGGGAGCTATAGAATAGTTAACAAAGTAGGCCTAAATTCAATTGATAAATGTATGCTGTATCTATAATTAAAAAAGAAAATGAAATGCCTAATAAAAGGGGCTATTTAAGCTCTAGCCCCTAACAGATATGTAAAAATGATGTAAAATCAAGACTATTTAATTAAAAACACTTCACTTGACTTAATACCTTGTCTTTCAGCAATATATTTTTTGATTTCTTCTTCTGTTAATTTGTTTTCAATTAAAACAGGATCGCAACCGTAATATAGTCTGCAAATCTGCTCCAATTGTTCGTCTTTAAAGAATGGAAAGAATGGAATTCTTAATCTCATTTTTGAAATTTGTCCCACAACTTTAATGTCTGGTTCAATTAAAAATAATGCTTTAGCCCCATCTTTAATAGCTTTATTAACTTTGCTAGATAACTCAGGATTGATATTTGTGAATTGTCTATTAAATTCTGTATATTTCTCTAAAACATCTTTATTCTCTGGTGCTTCGGCTGTTTTTAAAACTCTGGACATCATGCTAACAACTAAGTCTGGGTTTTTACCAACTGTAGTTTCTGCGGATAACATAACAGAATCAGCGCAATTGTAGCAGGCTGTAGCAACATCTGAGATTTCGGCTCTTGTTGGAAAAGGATTTTCAATCATGCTTTCCATCATTTGAGTAGCAACGATTACAGGTTTGTTTTGTTTATTGCATTCTTCAATAATTCTTCTTTCATATACTGGAACTATTTCATAACTAGCTTCAACAGCAAAGTCGCCTCGACCGATCATAATACCGTCTGATAACTCAACTATTTCGCTCAAATAATCCATGGCTAAAGGTTTTTCTAGTTTTGCTATAATTTTAGCTCTGCCTTTTATTAGATCTTTTGCTTCTTTAACATCTTCTGGAGTTTGAACGAAAGAAATCACTATAATTTTAAATCCAGCATTAATTGCGTCCTCTATATCAACTTTGTCTTTTTCTGTGATGCAAGAAGATTTAATTAAAACATTAGGAATATTAAAACCTTTTTTGTCTGAAATTTTTCCGCCAATTAAAACTTTTGTTTCAACTCTATCCGTTCCAGCCTTTTCAACTTCTAATTTTAATTGACCATCGTTAATTAAAATAATAGCGCCTTTAACCAATGAGCTAAAAATTTCTGGATGTGGAAGTTTTACTCTTGTATTGTCTCCAAGCTCATCAGAAGAATCCAATATAAATTTTTGTCCAACTGTTATAATTGTTTGACTGTCTTTAAATTTTCCAATTCTATGTTTTGGACCTTGCATATCAGCAAACTTTGAAACTCTTAAACCAAGTTCTTTTTCCATTTTGCAAGCTTCTTTAAATCTGGCTCCTTGTATATCGCCTCTATCATGGCTGAAATTATATCTAAAAAAATTTGCCCCGCTACCATTCAATAATACTTTTGTATAATTCGCCCCTTCTGTCGCTGGACCAATACTAGCTATAATTTTTGTTAATCTATCAACTTTATTCTTTTGCATATTTTAAAAATTCTTTGATATTTGCTTTTTAAGTCAAAATATTAAAAAAGTCAATAGAATTAGATATAATTATTTAATTATACGATTTAAAATTTTCTAGCATAATTATAAGTAGCTCCCCTTTGTCCTTCGGACATTTCCCCTCAAGGAGGGGAAAGATTTCGAGC
>CAZBNS010000134.1:0-2319 GCA_964493475.1 uncultured Rhizobiaceae bacterium
GCCGACCCGGAGGGGCGGCCTCAGCGGAGCAAGTTTTCGAAGGAAACTTGCGACTGGCGGGGTGAGCCGGAGGAGCATAATATAATCCCATGAGAAAAAAAATCATATTTATCATAATTCAGAAAATCATAACCAATTGTTGTTTCAAATTAAGTAGTATTATCATAGTTCCCGACCAAAATGGAAAATACAATATATTGCCTTCCAGTTTTGACCCATAAAAAATGATGATTAGTAGTAATGCTCACAATATAAAGCAAGAAGCAGAAGAAACGATTGAAGATTATATAAGAAATACTGTTGGTGATAATAAATTTGATAATCTTTCCATTCCAGTATTTCTTAGTTCTACAAAAGATGATCTTCAAAGTGAAAGATATGCAATAACTTTTCTGATTCAACAGATGGGTTTAATCCCGATTGCAATGGAAGAATTCGGAGCCAGACCAGAATCACCCTTGGATACATGTCTGGGAGAATTAGATGATGCAAAAATATTCGTTTTAGTTATTGGGATGCGATATGGGTCGCCATATACCTGTGATAACGGAAATGATGGCGAACTCAATGGTAAATCTTATACAGAAATCGAATACGATAGAGCATTAAAAAACGAAAATATTCGTATTCTTGCCTATTGCATTGATGAAGAAAAGGCATTGATACACCCAATCTATGTTGATAAAGATGCAAATGCTAAAAAACTCATCAAATTCAAAGATAAAATCAAAAAGAACCATCATATTGTACAATATGCCAGTACACAGGAATTGATTTCTGCGGTATTCCATGACATATCATATCAGATAAAATTATTAACAAGAAATAATAAATCTCCAACCCCATCACAAAAAACAGATAACTCAAAGCAACTAACAATTGCTGCGAACACTGATACTCTCTATACTCATGAGACGCTTCATTTAACTGGAATGTCGACATATTTAGATAGTGATTCCGTTTACTTATACCTCACGAAAATCAGTCCTAATAATACATCTTTTACTGAGAATGAGTTTTTTTCTATTGGTAAGAATGGGGAAAAGTACCGTCGAATACCTGTTCTTAATGATTTTACGTGGGCAACCCTTTGGAATCCGTGGGATACTTTCACTGATCGAGAAGTAAGAAATAAATTATTACCTGATGGAGGGATGTTACGATTCATTGTTTCTCCATATCCAATTAAAACAGAACCAATACATGATTATAGAGAGTTTTTAATTAAGCTCAGTACACCATTCCTTACTGCAACAAGTAATTCCTCTCCTCTAATTCCAGGGGTTGAAACATACGTTCGGGGAAGTGCACTAACGAAGCAGCCGTCTTTACTTGCTTGGTTATGTACAAAAGATAAATTAGTAGATTATTTTCCAATTCCCATTCAAAATGATGAATATACTTATATATTTCCCTATGAACTCTTAAAATCTCTTGAAGTAGGGATGACGTATTTATTAATTCTTCAGATGCCAAGTACATCTAAGTATGGAGATGTAAGACAATTCTACTACTCACCGACTCAACATGGCATTGGCAAAGTACGTAAGGATAATTTGGACAAAATAGAATCTGAATCAATGATACTGCTTGATGCAAACAATTCAACACCCGGACTTGCTGATAAAATATGTAATCTTATTGACTCTACGGAAAATGATATATACGTCAGATTGGCCTTTGTTCGTCAGGAGCCTGAAATAAATAATTTTGTAATAAATCAGAAAGCTGGAAAATTAGAAATCTCGGGTCAAACAAATTTACCAATAGATACACAACTTTCTGTAGAAATAACTACAAAGGAAATTCCACAAAGAGCAATATTTGCATTTAATCAACTTCGTACCCCACGTATATTTTCCACAATGAAAGTAATTAGATCGGGGCAAAGGAATGGTTTTTCAGTTATTATTGCTACGCCAAGAATATCAGTAGGTGAATATACGGTAGTGTTAACTCTATTAACAACTGGTAAAAAGATATTTGAAAAGTCAATTAATTTATGATAGGGTTCCATAATCCCATTTAATAATGGATACAAGTGTGTCCAATATTTCTTGAATGCCTTTGTTGAAGCATCTGATTTGAAAACATCCCTTCTGTTCTCATTGAGATAATTTTTAATCCTGCTTGTCGGGTTTTCTTATTGTTCGCTATTATTTTTCTGATTTAGGGGTGCGGGGAAGTGACTGCGGGGTGGACGCTGAAAGCGGACGCCCTTAGCTGAGCAAGTCGTTAGACTTGCAAGTCGTCCCGCGGTGGAGATATCTTAAGTAGTCGGATCGCGTATGTTCGTTCTCAACTATAGTTAGGAGTTTC
>CAZBNS010000135.1:0-2294 GCA_964493475.1 uncultured Rhizobiaceae bacterium
AAACCGGACAGGCCGATTGAAAGTTCTCTATGATTGTCCCCCTGTATCCGCGACCATCTGCGTGATCCGCGGTGAAAACTCTGGTTTCGAATTAGCGTCAAGCCGTCCGCGCCAGGGCTACACGGGTCACGGGGTTGACCAGCGGGCGGCCCGCCAGGAACCGTTCGAGCTCGTCGATGGCGAAATCCGCCAGGCGCTCGCATTCCCGGCCCATGGCCCCGGCGATGTGCGGGGTGAACACGGCGTTGGGCAGGGACAACAGCGGGCTGCCGGCCGCCGGCGGTTCGGGATCCGAGACGCCCAGCACCGCGAACAGCCGCCCCTTCTGCAGCTCGGCCACCAGGGCCGCCTCGTCCACCAGGGCGCCGCGCGCGGTGTTGATGAAGGTGGCGCCGTCCGGCAGGCGGGCCAGCAGGCCGGCGCTGATCATGTGGCGCAGCTCCGGGAGATTCGGGGCGTGCAGGCTGACGACGTCGGAAGCGGACATCAGCTCGGGCAGGTCCGCCTTGCGCGCCCCCAGCCGCTCCGCCTCCCGGGCGTCCACGTAGGGATCATAGAGCATAAGGCTGAAGTCCATCCCCTTCAGGCGGCGGAGCACCTCCCGCCCGACGTGGCTGGCGCCGATGATGCCCACCGTGCGCCGAAAGTTCCCGGGCACGGCCGCCGGCCCCCGGGCGCGCAGGAACGTCCAGAACCGCTTGTTGGACAGCAGGATGACCGCCACCGTGTATTCGGCCACGCAGACCGCGTTGGCCGGGGCGCTGGAGCTGACGACGATGCCGCGCTCCCACATCGCCGGCGTGACGAACCCCTTGACCGATCCCGCCCCGTAGAACACGGCCCGGAGGCGGGGCAGGCGGTCCAGGAGCGATTCGTCCAGCCGCGGCATGCTCCAGGTGGACAGGAGGCACTCGGTCTCCGCCAGGCGGCCGAGGACTTCCCCGGCGTCGCCAGGGGCGCGCCGGATTTTTTGCATCCTTATCAGCATACCTGGCGCCTTTTTACGCCCGGCGAAGCGGCCTTGAACGAATTGCGCGCGGAATTGGCGCGTATCGGCTTGCAGGTGGTCGTGAACTGTCCGCCCGGCGGAGTGCTGGATATCCTGCCGGCGCGTGTCGGGAAAGGCTTTGCCCTGGCCTGGTTGGCGCGGCATCTGCAAATCCCGCATGGCGCAATCTTGACGGCCGGTGATTCCGGGAATGATGCCGACACGTTCCTTTTGCCGGAGATCAACGGCTTGGTTGTGGACGACCGCGTGCTGTCGGCGCGGTCGGAGTCGACGCTGTTGGCGCTGGTGGCGCCGTTGCCATGTTATGTCTCAGGCCTGGTAATGGCCGAGGGCGTGCTGGATGGGCTAAAGCATTTCGGGGTGTTGGACGAAATCCCCGCTCCGGCGCGGCGCGCCGCCTGGATTGCAGAGGCCGACCCGATGTTTCGCATGCTGGCGGGCGCTTCCGTTGCGCCGGCCCTGAATGCGGATGATCGTCAATTGCTGGCAGCGGGTTATGACAGTGCGCTGGCCGCGTTGCGCCGCAATATTACGCCGCTCGGATTTGCCGCTTGCGCGCCGGACGCCAACGAGGTTAGCGGCACGGATGTTAATTACCGCAGCATCTGGGCGCGTGACGGCGCCATGACCATTGTGTTGACCAGCCATGTTGGCGACGCGGATATTCGCGCCTGCCAGCGTCAAACCCTGTGCACACTGTTGGACAAAGTAAGTCCCACCGGCCAGATTCCCTCCAATGTCCGTATTGACGGCGGCGTTCCCGATTATTCCGGTGTGGGCGGGATATGTTCCATCGACGGCGGACTATGGGTGATTATGGCGTTTTATAATTATGTCCGCATGACCGGCGATCGCGCGTTTCTTTATGATTACGCCCATTCGTTGCAACGCGCGATGGATTGGCTGAGCGCGCATGACAGCAATAACGACGGCTTGCTGGAAATACCGGAGGCGGGCGATTGGACCGATCTCTTCGGGCGCAGCTATAATGTGTTGTATGACGAAGTGGTATGGTTTCGCGCCAACGTGTGTTATGGGCGTTTGTTGGAATTCATGGGTGAATATCAACGCGCCGCCGATTATCTTAATTGGGCCCAGCATATCCGTGAACGGGTACTGGCGACCTTTTGGCCGACCACCGTGCCGCCGCCGCCGGACCGGCCCAAGGCGTTTACCGAATTGCAATTTTCGCTGGGCGATGCCCGATATCTGATTGCGGAAGTGACGCCGTTTTCATTTAACTGGCGGTGCGACGTGTTGGGTAATGTCCTGGCGTTTTTATGCA
>CAZBNS010000136.1:0-2287 GCA_964493475.1 uncultured Rhizobiaceae bacterium
GTTGCTACAATTTTAAATATATGTGGTTGATTTTTGAAATAAAGGGAATAATATGATATTAAATTTATTAAAAATTAACTAAAAGTTAATTATGAGTTCAGAAAAAGATTTTTATTATAAAAAGAGTAGATTAAACCAACTAAGAGGTTTTTGCAATGTGGTTCAATGTGATTGTTCTGGTGTTAGAGCTGCAGAAAAATCCAATATAGAACCAGCTGCTATCTCAAAACAAATATCAAGTCTTGAAAGAGATTTAGGAACAAAACTTTTTGAAAGATCAAGGGGACACAGATTATCCTTGACAAAAGAAGGGAAATTATTTTATGAGTTGGCGATTAAGCAAATGCAGGGTATGGATAGTTTGTTTGAAAGTTTTAATGAACATTTAAAAGATTTCAATGATAATCATCTTAATCTTGCTCTACACTATATGGCAGCAACTTACGTTTTTCCAAATATAATAGGAAATTTATTAAAACAGAAAAAATTTAAAAATATCAAAATTGATATAACGGAAATAAGTAAGAGTGAAGCGTTAAAAAAATTGGAAAATAAAGAGGTGGATCTTATATATTTTCCATTTGATGTTAATGATGAGATTTTGAATAAATTTGATGTTTTAAAAACTATAAGACATAATCATGCTTTAATTTTAAGTAAAAATCATCCTTTAGCAAATAAAGAAATAATCACAATGGAAAATTTAAGCAAATATGACTTTTTAATAAGAGGCACACAAGTATCTTTTGCAATTGATAACTATAACTTAAAACATTCAAATATATTTCTTGGAGATTGCAGTATTGATACAAGTGTAGAACTTGTAATATCTACAAATGGCATAACAGCAATTCCAGAGGAGATGTTTACTCATGGAAATTTAAAATATAATCCAAATATTGTTTGTAAAAACATAAATCATTTATTTCAAACAGCCAATCTTTATGTATTAACATTAAAAAATTCAATATTAAAGGATTCTGTAAACTTTGTATTAAATGAGCTTAAGAAAATTCAAACTAACTAACTAGCCCATTAAATCAATAGCTGATAACATTGCTTTTCTAATAGCATTCACATCAAGATCTTTTATCTCTTTTTCTAGAGATATTGTTTCTTTTGCTAAACAATAAGAAATATCTGGTTTTGGAGATATTCTAATAAATCCATTAGTTCTGCATACATTACAGCCGATCATGCAATATTGATAAATCAATTCAACATAAGTATTGCTATTTTTTATTTTGTATTTTAATTGCGATGCGGTCATAATTTCTGGTTGTCCAAACCAACTTTCTAATTCAATTCTAAGTTTATCTAATGGGTAATAAAGCTCCATATTATGATTATCATTAATTAGCATTCCAATTAATTGGATATTTTCAATTCCTAAATCAGCCATTTGCTCTATTTGATGTTTTAAATTTTTAACATTAAATTTGTTTACAACCATATTTAACGATATTGGTACATTTGATATTTTCTTTAAATCTAATACTTTTCTTATAATTTCATCTGGAGAATAGGATGATCCTGTCAATTTTTTATATTCTTGATTTTCTAGACTATGCATACTTACACTTATTCCAGACAATTTATCCACTATAGAAGATATTTTACTTAAAAGCGAACCGTTAGTTGTTATTGATGTTAAGAATTTCTTAGAAGATAATTCAATTATTTCCTCTATATCTTCATGCAATAAAGGTTCTCCACCTGTTAATTTCACTCTCTTAACAATACCTTCTGATGCTTCAAGTATAGCTGATATTTCTTCAACTCTAAAACTTTTTGCACCTTTTTTCATCCCTTCGTTGTAGCAAAAAGGGCAATTAAAATTGCATTTCTCTGTTAATGATATTCTTAATCTACCTAACTCAAAATTTTTTTTATTAGAATTTTTGTTCCAGTATTTCTGAAATGCCTTTATACATTCTTCAGACTTATATTCTTCTAGCGTTAATGGATTGAGTTTTTTATTGTAATATATCACTTCCCAGTTATTTTTCCTATTGCACTTATTAATAAATATATCTTAACTGAAGTATTATAATATACTTTGTAAAATAATGCTAGTTTTATTTATTTAATTCGCAATATGTACTTATTAAATTTTATAAAAGAAATTTAATTAATATCCCAGAACTTTGTGGTGTTTGGTTCGTAGACCCAACACCACGAGAAGACCCAACACCACAAGAAAAATATTGGATTAATTGAAACACTAAATTATTATAGTTAAAAACTTTTAACTTTAATTGTGTCTGTCATTACCCAGCTAGCTTTT
>CAZBNS010000137.1:0-2286 GCA_964493475.1 uncultured Rhizobiaceae bacterium
ATATCAAATCTTAATTTATTTTTTGGTTTAAGTTTGAGATAACATCAGGTGTTGGGTTCGTAGACCCAACACCACAAAGAAAATTTTGCATAAAGGTTAATATAAACATATATCAAAAATATTTTGTTTTAGTAGTGCAAATTAAATAAATAAAACTAGCATTATTTTATAGAATGTATTATAATATTTCAGTTAAAATATGAATTTATAGGAATATTTATGAATAAAAATGAAGCTAAAAATGTGATAAAAGTTCCAAGTTCCATATGCTTCAAAGTAAGTAGACTTTGTAATGCTAGATGTCCATTTTGTTTAGCTCCTGCAGGGGAAAAAATTGAAATGACTTTAGATGAAATAAAAAAAATTTTTGAATATTCTTAAATTCGCAGGATTAAAAAATGTAAAACTTTCTGGTGGTGAGCCTTATATTAGAAAAGATATGGATTCCATTGTTAAATACTGTAGAAATATAAACCTTGAACCAGTTGTTGCTACGAATGGTATTATTTTAAATAACAAAAACATTGATATATTGGCAATAAATAAAGCAAAAGTAAAAATTAGTCTTCATGGTTTTGAAGAAGATCATAATAAATTTACTAATTTTGATAAATATCAAAATATATCAAGAAATATACAAAAGCTTCTAGATAAGAATGTTTTTGTTAGTTTGCATACTATAGTGAATTCATTGAATATAAATTCTATCGATAAATTTATAAAGGAATATGAGGATAGAGGTGTCAAGAAAATAAGTTTTATAGCATTAGTAGATAAGGGCAGACAACATAGTAATAAAAATGAAATAACTGGAATATCTAAAGAAATTCTAAAAGAATATTTGAATAAATGGAGAAATAATTTTCCAAATATGGATTTAAGACTTTTAAATTTTAGTAGAGATTATTATGTTGTTGAAAGTGATAAGAGTTTATGGATACAACGAGACACAGACAATAAAGACACTATGCTCTGCTCAAACATATTAGCAGAAGATATAAAATTAGAGGTTTTTTAATTTCTTTATTTTACCATTTTATTATTATAATAAATTAATTTTTAGTTGTAATATAGCTTGGATTCCCGCCTTCGCGGGAATGACAATCTCCAGTTGCTATGTGTCATTTCCACAAAAGCGTAGACTGGAATAACAACCACTGAACTATATGGAACTGTCATTCTCACAACGAACTGTCATTCCCGCGAAGGCGGGAATCCAAGCTATATTTTATTTATATTCAATAAATATTGTTTATAAAATCAATGATTTTAATTCTTTAATCAGCCATTCTATCGGTTTTGTGCGTATTTCATTTTCTCTTAACAAAATATAAAAATATGCATTACCTACTAAATGGTTTATATTTCTACTTTCTATTTCAGAATCGTTTAAATTAGCATTTTTAATAAATAATTCAGGTAATGTGGTCATATTATCTGTTTGTTTTATTATTTCTAGTGCAACCTCAGGTGAATTTCCTTCTATTGTAATACTGCTCGAGCATTTAAAAACATTACCATAAGTTTTTGTTTTAATATTCCTATTTAAAAATTTATATTTTGATAAATCTTCCGTAGTTATTGTCTGTTTTCTAGCTAATGGGTGAGACTTATTAAATACTAAAAAGGTGTTATCCGACATAAATTTTATTTTCTCTAATCCTTGTAATAATTTGTCCGCAGGAGCAATGGCATAAAATGCCGCATCAACATCTTTATCAATTAATTTTTTTAAAGCCTCATCTCTAGAAACAACAAAAATATTAATTGCTAAATCCTTAAACTCATTTAGACTCAGCATTTTTTTAAGTATTGACGGAAAAATATAAGTTGCTGCTGTATGATGCAAAGCTATATTCAAATGTTTATCATTAAATTCTTTTACATCTTTATGGAAACTTTCAAATAAACTATTCATACCATTCAAATGTGTAATTGCCTTATCATAAAACAATTTACCTTCTGGAGTAAGAGCTAGAGTATGGTGTTTACTTCTATCCATTAGAGCTATTTTTAAATCTCTTTCCAATGTTCTTATCTGTTTTGAAATCGTATCAGCTGCTATATTTGTTTTTTCAGCAGCTTTTGCAATACAACATTCATTTTGAACTACAGAACAAAAGCCTTTAAGTTGGTTCAATCTACTTCTTTTATAATAAAAATCAATATTTGGCATAAAGACTATAATTATTGTTAATGAGAATTAACAAACATATTATTCCCTTTATTTCAAAAATCAACCACATATATTTAAAATTGTAGCAACAATTATTTAATTGTATGAAT
>CAZBNS010000138.1:0-781 GCA_964493475.1 uncultured Rhizobiaceae bacterium
TGTTCTCTGCCGTTTATTTCCACACCTGTTATAATTCCGCCACGTATTTTTAAAGAAGATACATACGTATTATATTTTATTTCAACGCCGTTGTTTTTCAGCAAAGAAAAAAACGCTTTTGTAACGTCGGAGGCTTTGTCTGATACAGGAAACATCCTACTACCTCTTTCGGTCTTTCCTTTAAAGCCCGTTTGTTCCAAAAGATCGTTTAATGCAACCGAATCAAAAGAGTATACAGCGCTGTACGCAAAGCGTTTATTTTCAAAGATATTTTCAAAAAAATCAGCGACATCGCAACTGTTGGTATAGTTGCAACGTCCTTTTCCTGTTATGTATATTTTTTTACCGAGCTTTTCGTTCCTCTCCAACAGCACGACTTCATTTCCGTTCCGAGAAGCCGCAAAGGCGGCCGCCATTCCGGACGCGCCGCCTCCCACAACAATTACTTTTGACATTTATTTTTCCAATTTCCTGACTTTCAGTACGCCTTCTATCTCTTTCAAATCTTTAAGTGCACTATCGGGAACCGCTCCGTCACACTCTATCATCGTATATGCGAAGTCGCCCTTACTGTTATTTATCATGTTGGAAATATTTATGCTGTTTTTACCCAATGTAGCCGTTATTTGCCCTACCATGTTGGGAATATTTTTATGATTGATTGTGATTCTCGGATAATCCGTAATATTGCCCATATTGCTCTTGGGATAGTTTACGGAATTTTTGATATTTCCGTTTATCAGATAGTCGGATATTTCCTCGGCCGCCATTATTGCACAAT
>CAZBNS010000138.1:791-2260 GCA_964493475.1 uncultured Rhizobiaceae bacterium
CCGATTCGGGCGTGGAAGCTCCCAAATGAGGAATGGTTATTATATTATCGTAACCCAAAAGCTTATTGTTCGGAAAGTCTGTCACATAGCAACCGATTTTCCCCGATTTGACCGCTTCGATAACGGCGTCGTCATCCACAAGCCCTCCCCTTGCGAAATTTATGATGTTTATGCCGTCTTTTGCATTTGCAAGCAACTCTTTATCGACCATTTTCTTCGTTTTATCAATAAGAGGAAGATGCAAGGAGATAAAATCGCAATTTTCGAAAAGCCAATCGACCGTATCCACTCTCTTTACGCTGCTGTCAAGCATCCATGCGGCTTCAACAGACATATAAGGATCGTACCCGTATACCTGCATTTCCATAGCTGTGAGAACATTTGCTACCTTTGCTCCGATAGCGCCAAGACCCACAACGCCGACCTTTTTACCTAAAAGTTCGGGTCCTGCAAAAGCGGATTTTTTGCTCTCAACTTCTTTTTCTATAACGACGTCACTGTCTTTTTCACCACGCAGCCATTCAATACCCGCAACCGTCTTTCTGGCGGAGAGCAGCACTCCCAAAATAGTGAGTTCTTTTACGGCGTTTGCGTTTGCTCCGGGTGTATTGAATACCACCACACCCTTTTGTGCGTAAAGCTCGGTAGGTATATTGTTAACTCCCGCACCGGCTCTTGCAACGGCATAAAGATTGTCCGTCAATTCCGCCTCCGTCATCGTATAGCTGCGAAGGATTATGCCGTCATAATCGTCATTTTCTGTGATAGTAAAATTTTCCGGAAGTCGTTCAAGCCCCTGCGGATCGATTTTATTGAACAATTTTATTTTATCCATGATTGTTTCTCCGTATCATTTTTTATAAAGAACAAGCTCAATTGTATATTGAGCTTGTTTTGACACTGAATTTCCGCAATAATCTATGCGGATTCACAGTAAACGACGCAATTATGCCGATATCTGCAAAATCATAGCTTTGGTTATATCGCCTATCTGAACTTTTTTGATTTTTATCTCTTTTTTAAGTTCTTGAATTTTCAGAGTATCCTTATATTTTCCCATTGCAAGCTCACGTCCCAAACGATTCTGTAATTTTCTGAGCTCTTTTTTGGTTGCGATCAAAGTATCTGCGTTCAATGTATTCACCTCTTTCGTTCATAATATTATATCATCATTCGATTAGATATCAAGTCTTTTTTCCCGATTACTTAAATCACCGCGCTAAATCGGTATAACGCTCAAATCCAACTGACTTCCATCCGCATTTAACAGGACTGCAAAAACCACCAGTCTCATATCTTGTTCAGATGTTGTGCATGTTGATAAAGTCATTATTCGGCTGTTTTCATCCACAGTTACGCTTGAAGTTATGTATGAACTTGAGCGTATATTATTGATGAAGCCCCTAAAAGCCTCTCCGTAAGAAGGACTCCTGTAATCATAAGTTGCATCAAGTACATTCACGCTGAAT
>CAZBNS010000139.1:0-2162 GCA_964493475.1 uncultured Rhizobiaceae bacterium
AGGACAACTTTATAAACAATTTGCGATAACAATGGCTATTTCAATATCGATTTCATTGTTTGTTGCAATAACTCTCACTCCGGCACTTTCGGTACTTTTATTGGAGGAAAAACATAAAGAAAATGAACTTTTTTCTAAAATGAATACTTTTATACAAAAAGCAAAAGATTTTTACGAAAAGAAACTTGGTTTTGCTGTAAACTATATTAAACTCCTATTTATAAATAAAATTAAAGATTTTTAACTTTTTAAATTTGAGGAAAATATTTTGAAGATTTCAACTCCCATAAAATTAATATTGATATCTATAGTCGTTGTTGTCTTTGCATCATTATTTGCATTCGCACAGCATAATAAACAGCTTGATTTTACTAGACAAAATATTAAAAATTCAGATTTTTCAGGTCTAGAGTTGCAACATGCAAATTTTTCCAAAGCAGATTTAGATGGCTCAAGCTTTGAAGGTGCTAATCTTTCAGGTGCAAATTTTACAAGAGCGAATTTAAAGAATTGCAATTTTAAAAATGCAAATTTAACAAAAACAAAATTTATATTTTCGGATTTACATAACTCGAATCTGGAAGGGGCAACAATTAAAAATACAAACTTTTGGCATGCGGATTTGGAAGATGTAATTTGGGTAGATGGAAGAAAATGCAAAAAAGAGTCTATTGGCAGGTGTCATTTTTTCTTTTAAACTTTTAATCATTCAAATATCTGTCTTATTTTTTCTGCGTCATTCTTATTGCCTAAAATCAAAACGAGGTCTTTTTCTTGTAAAACTGTAGCACCGCTTGGGACTAAAAAATCATTGTCCCTTGAAAGCAATACAATTAAGGAATCTTTTGGTAGCTTTAAGTTTAATATTTTTTTATTCCGTGCTTTTGAGGTTGATGAAATTTGAAATTCCAAAAGCTCGCTTTTTATACCTTCAGAAGGTTCAAATTCTATAGGGTACTTTGGTCTTAAAGGCATAGGTGTATCTAACTTAAGTATTTTTGCCAAAAAGGAAAGAGTAGAGCCCTGTAAAATTATGGAGGTTAATACAACAAAAAATACTATATTAAAAATCATATGAGCATTTTGTATTCCAGATAACAAAGGAAATGTCGCCAAAACAACCGGAGCCGCACCCCTTAACCCGACCCATGATATCATTGTTTTTTCTCTAACATCAAATTTTGAAAAAGATAAGGTTAAAAATACTGCAATAGGTCTTGCAACAAACATAAGAACCATAGATATTATTAATCCTGGAACGATTACTTGAGAAACTTCTTTTATAAAAACTAACAGTCCCAGCATCAAGAAAATAACTATTTGCATTAACCAAGCAATCCCGTCATGGAAACGTGTTAAACTTTTCTTGTGGATGAAATCAAGTCCTGACATTGTTAAACCTGATATGTATACTGATAAAAAGCCATTTCCGTCAAGCAATGATGCGAAAGAATAAGCAAAAATGACAGTAGATAAAGTTAATACAGGGTACAGACCATCATACTCGAGTTGAAGTTTATTAATCATAAATATTGTAACTTTACCGATTATGTATCCGACCAAAGCACCTATTAGCATTTGTTTAAAAAACATAGGTACTAAGCTTATTATGGGATTTTGAATATTGGTTATTAAGGTTATAACCCCCACCGTCATAAATACAGCCATTGGGTCGTTACTGCCTGACTCAAGTTCCAACAAAGATTTTAAATTGTTATTAAGTGCAAGACTCTTTGCTCTCAGTACAGCAAACACAGCTGCTGCATCAGTTGAAGAAATTATTGCGGCTAATAAAAAAGATTCAAGTGCAGAAAACCCTAAAAATAATTTTGCAAAAACAGCAACAATTCCTGCGGTTATAAGAACACCAATCGTTGAAAGCCCAATCCCTTCCATAAGTACAGGTTTGATATCTTCAAGCTTTACGCTTAAACCTCCTGAAAAGAGAATAAACGATAAGGCAGTAATCCCTACAAATTGAGCAATATAATAATTATCAAAGTAAATTCCACCCAAGCCGTCAGAGCCTGAGATGATGCCTATCACTATAAATAACAATAATGCAGAAATTCCTAATCGTCCGGCTATTTTACTTGCAAAAATAGCTAGATAAAGCAATATAGAAACTATTAAGAGTGTCATTACCATATGTTTATTATAAT
>CAZBNS010000140.1:0-2087 GCA_964493475.1 uncultured Rhizobiaceae bacterium
TTTTGCCCCGAGGCGACGAAACGTGTACTTGAAGGCTACAAAGACACTAACCCCGAAAAGTATAAACTTTGGGCGCTGGGTGAGTTCACCAAGCTGGAAGGCGTCGTATTCACGAAATGGGATACCGTCAAGGAAGTACCGCCCGAGGTCGCCCCGTGTTCCGTGGGTGTCGGCCTTGACTTTGGATTCGGCGGGGATCCGGCAGCGGCCTTGCGTGTTTGGATCCGGGAAGGAACGCGGGAAATCTGGATAAAGCAACTTGTGTATAAAACAGACCTATACAACGATATGCTTTACCGCGAGCTGGTAGACAACGGCGTTGGCCCATTCGAGGAAGTGACAGCTGATTCCGCGCGTCCGGATATTATCGGCGACCTATACCGCATGGGACTCGGGGGTATCAAGGGCGTCAAGAAGTACGCGGGATACAAAGAGGACGTTGCAATGCGCCTCCAGGGGTACATGATTCACGTTCTTGAAGACTCAACCGACGCAATCAAAGAGATATCGACCTACTCATGGGCGCGAGACAAGAACGGCAAGCAACTCCCGAAGCTCCAGGACGGGGATGATCACCTCTGCGACTGCCTTTTGATGAAGCTATCGGCACACAATACGGAGAGGTCCATCCTTGACGTTATCTAAAACCGGGGGTACTATTGCAACATGAGTAAACCGAAGCACACGCGCGCGCGTATAAATAACAGCCTTTCCGAGTTGACCGTAGGGCTTGCCCCGGAAGGGACCGGCGGGAGCCAGTTGTCAGGGTATTCCACCCTTGCTTTTACAAACAACTATAACCTTGCAACGCTTAACCGCATTTTGCTCACGTATATGTATTCAGGCTGCGGGCTACTTCAGACGGCTATACAGTTGCCTATCCAGGACGCAATGGCGCGAGGTTTTGACATAGAGTCAAGCGAAATGGGGCCCGAGGATATTGATTTAATCTTGGAGTGGTTTGAGGACCACAAGGCCGTTCAGAAACTCATTGACTACCGGACATGGGTTAGGCTTTACGGCGGGGGCGCACTTGCAATCAATACCGACCAAGAACCAAGCGAACCATTGCGCGAGAAGCGCCTGTACCGCGCACCTATTGAGCTTTACGACGTAGACCGCTGGCAGTTATCTATCACCGGGCTGGCCGAGCATGACTTTCTGACGTTTGACGATATGACCGACTCGGATACCCTGTACCTGAACGGACAGCAGATACACCGATCCCGGCTTATGCTGGGATACGGGAAGCGGGCCCCGGCGTATATCAGGAGACAACTACGCGGCTGGGGTATGAGCGAGGCCGAGCGCATGATACGGGACTTACAACTGTATTTCAAAACCGACGACGTACTGTTCGAGATACTTGACGAATCCAAGGTTGACATATACCACATTGAGGGCTTTGCGAATAAACTTGCAACGGCTGGCGGCACTGACGTAATCAGGAACCGCGTACAGCAAGCAAACTTGATAAAGAACTACGTCAACGCGCTTGTCTTGGACAAGAACGAAGAGTATGAAACCAAACAAATGTCATTTACTGGGCTTGCCGAGGTCAAGAGGGAAAACCGTATTGGCGTTGCATCTGCCTTGCGTATGCCAATGACGAAACTTTTCGGCCTTTCCGCGTCCGGATTCTCCACGGGTGAAAGCGACATTGACAACTACAACGAGATGGTGAAGTCAGACGTACAGGAACCCATGAAGGGCGATATCCGCTACTTGGTCAAGATTGCTTGCCTGAACCTATGGGGCCGCGTTCCGTCGTTTAACGTGAAATTCCCAGACCTCAAGATACTGCCACAGCTAGAGGCGGCACAGGTCAGGGAGAGCAAGGCGAACGTCATTGTTTCGCTTTTTGACCGGGGTATAATCACTGACGGGCAAGCAATAGCCGACGAACTCGCGAAAGAGGGCGTTATCAGTACCGAGCTTGCCGCAAAAGCTAACGCAAACCCGATACCACCAGGAGGCCAGGGAGACGAATCCCCGACCGCCGGGAATGTATCGATATTCAAAAAAGCCGGGGATTTTGCCGCGAGCGTGAAAGCGAAGGTGACAGGAGGAAATAAACAATGACCGAC
>CAZBNS010000141.1:0-2063 GCA_964493475.1 uncultured Rhizobiaceae bacterium
TAGTCGCCTTCGTCAAGCTTGGGGCAGCCTATGAGAGTTATTCGGTTCCTTATAAATTCTTCGTGAAAATTGCCGTAAGCGTAAGCGGTACAGTCCGCCGCCACAAGTAGGTTGGCGTTATTAAAGTAAGGTGCGCGCGTATTCACAAGCTTTATCTGCACGGGCCACTGATTAAGGCGGCTTTGCGAAGCGACTGCCGATGTTTGTACGCAGGAATCATCGCGGTGTATTTCTTTTGCGTTTGTACCCGGGCAGCCGCAGGGCAGCGTACTGCTTTGCTCTTTTGAAGCTTTTACTGCCTCTTCGTCGTATGCGGGGGCTTCCCTCTCTTCGAAGTTTATCGCTCCCGTAGGGCAGGCGGGCAGGCAGTCGCCCAAGCCGTCGCAGTGATTCTCCAGCATAAGTTTCGCCTTGCCGTTTATCATCTTTATGGCTCCCTCATGACACGCCTCTGCGCAAGCGCCGCAGCCGTTGCATTTTTCTTCGTCTATCTTTATTATTTTTCTTATTATTTTTATTCTCCCTTTTGTCCGTATTGACTTTACGTACTCATTTTAGTAGAATGGCGGCATAAAGTATGTTGGAAATCCAACAAAAGGTGAAATAAATGAAAAATTATCATGCCTCGCTTGAAAAATGCCCGTTGTTTAAAGGTATAAAAGCGGAGGATATCTCAAAAATGCTCGTCTGTCTCGATGCGAGGGTGAAGCGGTACGATAAAAACCAATTCATTTTTACGGAGGGCGATACTCCCGAATATGTGGGTATAGTGCTTTCGGGCGAAGTGCGCATTATAAAGGAGGATTACTACGGGCGCGTAAGCCTTGTGGCGAACATACCATCCGGCGGACTTTTTGCCGAAGCTTTTGCCTGTGCGGGAATAGGCGCTCTTCCCGTAAGCGCCGAAGCCTCTTCCGAAAGCGAAATAATGCTCATTGATGTAAAACGCATCATAGGCTCATGTTCAAACGCGTGCGTGTTTCACGCAAGTCTCATCAACAATCTTTTGCGTGTGATGGCGGAAAAAAACATACTTTTGAACCGCAAGATAGAATTTACCTCCAAACGCACCACAAAAGATAAGCTGATGTCGTATTTACTTGCGGAGGCAAAAGAGGCGCAAGGCAGCACCTTTAGCATTCCGCTCGACAGAAAACAGCTCGCGGATTATCTCGGAGTGGAACGAAGCGCCATGTCGGCGGAGCTGGGAAAACTAAAACGCGATGGAAAGATAGATTTTAAGAAGAACTGTTTTAGGATACTTTAGCTTAAACGGTTCTGAGGGGAAGTTAAAATGTGGTTATTGTTTGCGTTTTTATCGGCATTTTTCGCGGGGCTCACCGCCATACTCGCAAAAATAGGGATTAAAGATACCGATTCCGACGTTGTGACGGCGCTGCGCACGGTGGTGGTGCTTGCGTTTTCATGGCTCATGGTGTTTGTCGTCGGCTCACAGAAGGGTATCGGCGAAATCGAGGCTCATACGCTTTTATTTCTCGTGCTTTCGGGTTGCGCCACGGGCGCTTCGTGGCTGTGTTATTTTAAAGCGCTCAAAGAGGGGGATCTCAATAAGGTAGCTCCGATAGATAAATCTTCCACGGTGCTAACCATGCTGTTTGCCTTTATATTCTTGGGTGAGAGCGTAACTCCGCTCAAGGTTTTTTGCATGGTCTGTATATGTGCCGGTACGCTGATGATGATAACAAAGAGAGGAGAAGATTCCTTTGTAAAGAGCACCGCTAACGCATCGTGGCTTATTTACGCCGTTTTATCGGCTGTGTTTGCCTCTCTTACTTCCATACTCGGCAAGGTGGGAATAAGCGGCGTGGAATCGAATCTCGGTACTGCCATAAGGACGGGGGTGGTGCTCGTAATGGCATGGCTCGTGGTTTTTGCAAAGGGAAAGCAAAAATATGTGCGCGGGACAGATAAACGAAGCCTTCTTTACATTGTGCTTTCGGGGGTAGCCACAGGCGCTTCGTGGCTGTGCTATTACCGCGCGCTGAAAGACGGCAACGCAAGCGTAGTGGCGCCTATAGACAAGCTCGGCATTCTCATTACAG
>CAZBNS010000142.1:0-2054 GCA_964493475.1 uncultured Rhizobiaceae bacterium
GTAGTTTTTCATGGTCATCACTCGAATAACGGCATGATCCTCCCGGTGGTCATCTGTACAACTGCTGCCATGTAGGTGTAGTAGGTTGGTATTGTGATGATGGCGTTCATGATTAGCGGGACACCCAGATTTGTCAGCATGATCGGCAGGCCGATTGTTGCGCTGAGAAGGGGTGAAAACAATGTTCCCAGGAGGCCGAGTATATCTATGACTTCGAGTCCGGTGGCGCTTGTGTTCAGATATCCGGATGCGTCGCTTAGGAGCTGCTGATCGTAGCTGAAATAGATTGGCGGAGCTGGATCCGCTGCCAGCATCGTAAAAATCTGAATGTCACTGATCAATGATAATGCGATGTTGAAGATGATGAGGAAGAGGGCGATAGCATAGGCTTTCATACTTTACCTTCACCTCCTCTTTGGAGGCTGGCTATGATCGCTATTACGGCAGCTATGGATATGAGGATCCAGGGGATGGTGATGAGTTCCATGTATCTCATCCAGGCAGCCAGGGCAGATACAGCCAGTGCGCCCTTTGTGCTATGCATGACGCCAAAGAGACCACCGAAGATCATGAGGACCGTGCAGAAGATCAAATTTTTCCCGGTGTCGTCGAGGCCGAAGAGGTTGATCGGTGAGGATCCTGATGGGGTGATTGTCCAGGTGTTTTTGACGGATGTGTCTCCACGATCGGCAGTTACAGTGACCTGATAGTTTTTGTATGATTCTTCTTTGGATATGGGATAGGTTTCTGTTCCCAGCGTTCCGGTGTGTGTGTATACGGTTGTTTTGTTGACTGTGTCGTAGATCGACCAGGTTACTGATTCGGTTTTTCCTGTGGTATCTCCGTAGGTCATTTCGATGTTTCCGGATGTGGAGTTGTATGCTGCGGCGTAGGTGATGGCCGTGGCGTAGGGGTTTGGCTTTAGTTGGATCGCTATTGTCTGGAGAGCGGCATTTGATGCGGTGTATTGAGTCGTTGTGGTGTCAGCGACGAAGGTATATGTATTTCCTGGAGTGACGAATGTGACGAATTTTCCCGATGAGTCAAGTTTGATGGTTTCGCCGTTCATGGTTATGGATTGGTTTCCATATGGTGCACCCGAGGAGGAGATGACGATTCCGTTGAGGTAGTAGAGTGTTGCTGAGGCGTCAGTATTTTTGAATAGATAGAGGCTTGTGCCCGAACAAATGAGGGCGTAGGTTCCGGTTGCACTGATTTGTGTGTGTGAGATGGGGTTGTTGATTTGTGAGGTTTGTTCGAGTGTCCATGAGGAGGTACTTGATTTTGTGAGGAAGTATGCCTGGGTGTCGTCTCCTCCGGTGATTGCCCAGAGTCCTGTGAGTCTGGCAATGGAGGCGTCGTTGAGTGTTGATCCTGCGGTGTAGGTGCCGATGGTTGTTCCAGTGTTGTCGATGATATAGAGACCATTGGTATTTGTGCCGATGATCGTGTCACTGGTCGTACTTTGGGCGTGACTCAGTGGATTATTGGCGGAGGAGATCATTTCGGAAGTGATGACGCCGGATTCTGTAATTGCATAGATATATGATTTGTAGGCAGTGGTTACGATGAATTGATTTGTGCCGATGATCTGTTTAATATCGGTGATGGCATAGGGGATGGTTGCTGTAGTCTGGGTGATCGATGATTCCGAAGGCTGCCAGATATAGAGAGTTGTTGTACCAGCATGACCTATGATAATGTTTGTCTGATCGTTGGCGGCGATCTGAGTGACTGTGGTTGAGGTTGAGTTGATGAGATTTCCGTTGGCTGCGTAGAGGTTGAGGTATCCGGTATTATTTTTGACGGCTGCGTAGTAGGTGGTTGATGCGATAATGCCGGTGTTATCTCCTGAGAGGTAGGTTTGAGATCCTGATGCGTAGTTGTAGATTGCTGTGATGTTGTCTGTGTCGGTGATGATGGCGTTTGATGATCCGAGGTATGCGTTTTTGATGGTGTTTCCCGTGGTTTCCGAGATTGGTGTGATGGTTCCAATGTCGCTTTGAATTTTATAGATGGCGTTTCCTGTTGCAATGTATGCTATGTATTGGTCG
>CAZBNS010000143.1:0-634 GCA_964493475.1 uncultured Rhizobiaceae bacterium
TTATCGGGATCAATTAACCTTCAATCAGACAACCTCTTTTTCTCAAAAAAATCAAGAATCCTCCTCATTTCGTTATCCTGTCATTTGGGCATATCCAGATTCAGAATTTGCTACCAAATGGACAAATTTTAAGAATGGAATCAGAGAATCTCTCCTTCAAGAATTTCCGAACGAGGTTTATGACATTGAACATAATGTAGAACCATTACTTCAGCATTGGCTAAATACAAGACTCACCCGTCCAAATCCAATTCGTAAACCATTGAGAATAATCTACCAAACATTTCCAGATTCATTGAAATTATTTGTCCAAAATGTATTTATCCATAGAGTAAATCCAAAAAAATATTTCCCAATTGATGAAAATAATGCCGAAGCAATATTAATCTGTCAAATAATTGAAACATTTTCGGAGGGTTTGATTGAATGAACTGTGATGTTCCATTAATCAGTGTAATTGTTCCGGTTTACAATGTTGAACCTTATTTGAAAACATGTATTGATTCTATCTTGAAACAGACCTATCGAAATCTGGAAATTATTCTGGTTGCTTCTACCTCAATAGATAATTCGGTAGTAATTTGTGATTCGTATCTTCAGGTAGATTCCCGTTTACAGGTACTCCATACTGAAC
>CAZBNS010000143.1:644-1747 GCA_964493475.1 uncultured Rhizobiaceae bacterium
TATCTGCGGCCCGAAATATAGGTGTTAGCATGGCATCGGGAACGTATTTGTGTTTTGTCGATTCTGATGACTTCATCGCTCATAATTTTATAGAGACGCTTTATGGGCTTAGCCAAAAATATGATGCGGACATAGTGCAATGCAATTTCTTGGAGATATCGGAAAATGCAACATATAGTATCTGTGAATCGTGTAATTCTATATTCAATGATGCTCTAGATATCCATATCTACTCAAATGTTGATATGTGTGCCAATTTATATAATGATTTGGCTGATTCATCAACTGCTTCGTGGACCAAGCTTTATCGGAAAGAGTTATTTATGAATGTCAAATACCCAATAGGGAAAATTCATGAAGACGAAGGTACATCATATAAACTATTTTACCTTGCGAAGCGAGTAGCAGTTACTTCCTTAAAATTGTATTACTATAGATCTAATCCATTAAGTTTGACGAGATCAATATATACTCTCAAAAAACAGGATAGCCTGCAATTTTCTGAGGAGCAAATGAATTTTTTTTTAGAGAGAGGGTCTGATAAATTATATGCTCTTGCATTAAAAAAATATATGATATCCCTCTGTGAACATCTACTTTTAACTAGGATATATCTATCAAAAGAAGATAGAAATGATACTGACCTCGAACTGAAATATAATACTACATATAATATAGCATTGAAAAATCGATATTTACCAACATATGATAAATGGACGATTACGCTCATGCATACATTAGCGAAATTGGGAAGTATGATACCACAACTATCTAAACGAATCCTATTTCTAAGGAGATCATGCCTTCAAATAAAAATCAGAAAGAAGAACGATTTCCATTAGACAAAGAGTATCCCATAAGATAAGACAAAATATTATTTTACCTATCCTATAACATACTTACTCCATGAAAATTTATGTAAAATATGTATAGAAATACCACTAAGCAAGAGGGTTAAGCTAAACATCAAAGGATAATAAAGGACATCCGTAGCCCCCAGGTTAAGTACCACACTGAAAGTTCGACCTAAGATACCCTGAATTAATGGATGAATCAAGTAAATCCCAAATGAATAAGTTCCAATTATTGAGAGAATTTTACAT
>CAZBNS010000143.1:1757-1989 GCA_964493475.1 uncultured Rhizobiaceae bacterium
TGAACAAGTACTGTACTAATAATAAATAATACAATAAATGTCAAAACATATGCAAAAGGTTGAATAATAGTATAGGGAATAAAATAAGTTGGGGGAATGAAGAGATAACTTCCATATATTTTGAGACCTAATATTAAACCATAACTTGATAGAGCTGTAAGGAGAGAGATAAGAATCAATAAAAACCCATACAATGGGATACGATAACTTGTTATATTAGTAATCCATTTTT
>CAZBNS010000144.1:0-323 GCA_964493475.1 uncultured Rhizobiaceae bacterium
CAATCAACATTATTCCACCCCCAGCGCCTTGCCGATGTCGAACGGTTCGGGGTCGGACCAGGAGACAAGATGTATAATGACATCCTCCGCCATTCCGTCATGTATGCGCGAACAGCCCCTTTCTTGGCTTAACCAGACTGTGAGACCTTTTGCAAGTTTCTGTTTATCATAGGCATACGTCGCGCCATTTTCATCTTTCGCTAACCACCTGTACCCCAGTGTATACAGCGCCATCAACACAGTCCTCTGTTCCTCCGTCATCGGCGGGGGAAGGTGGATGATTCCGGCGGGGGCGGCGTGAATAATGGCGCAAAACTCATTAG
>CAZBNS010000144.1:333-1864 GCA_964493475.1 uncultured Rhizobiaceae bacterium
ATTGAGCTCAAATTTATTTGGTCTTTCTTCAAACGCTTGAACTTTACAGTGTTTACTCTTCACCAGCCACCTGTACCCAAGCGCCCAAATCGCATTGAGCTGCTCCCTCTGCCCATCCGTAAGCGGCGGGGGAAGGTGGATGATGCCGGCGGGGGCGGCGTGAATAATGGCGCAAAACTCATTAGGCGTAAGGCTGCACCCGGCCAGAATATCCCCACTCGGCACCCTCGAAACCACTTCTATCAACTGGCTCCGGTTATCGTAATACTCAATGATTGCAAACTCCCCATCAAGCCCAGCCACTTTAAACGGCTTATTAAGTTCTGCGCCCGTTATTTCAGTCCACTTCATTTTTCTACTCCTCCTCTATCAATCCGCTCGTCGGCTTCTGCGGGTACTCGCGACGGTTTACCAGCGTTCCGCAGGCTTGTATCTCATGCACCACGTTTCCCGCCTTATCCTTCCCGGTTCTCATGCTCAGGTTGTCGGCCTTAACCGATACTCCGGGGTTATCAAGGCTGGAAATAGCCGTCCCGTTCTTCATGCGCCCGAACAGCTCCCGGTATGCGTCACAGGCGTTGGATACATAAGGCGTTCTGTAAGCCACAACATCCACACTACACCTCCCGTATCCGGATGCCATGCACCCGCAGCATCAGCTTGCGCTTGAGTATGTACACAGGGGTCTTTACCCCCTTGGTATCCTCGACCACCGTCTTGCCCTCATGGTCAATATAGCGGAAATCCGCGATGTACTTCACAGCCCGCTCCCCCTTCTGCTTGGGGATCAGTTCATATTCGACCTGGCGCTCAAGTTCCTTGATCTCCCCGGCCCGTTCCAGCAGCTGTAATTCCTGCCACCTGGCCGCTTCGGCCTTGCTGTCAAACAGCCTGCCGTCCACCCTGATTTTTGTGCTGTTGTACTTGCTCATGCTATCCTCCTATTTGCCATTTATTTGCGTTTTAAGCGGCTTCACATCCCTACCCTTATATTCTATCGTCCGTATCTGTAAAACCCGCTTAACCTGTAGTTAAGCCCCATGCAGGCCTTTTACCTCGCGGCAGGCCCGCGCCGTGAGAGAAGGTTATACTCACAGGCTGCGCTTATAGCGCCGGGGCGGGGTTACTTCGTCCAGTTCTCGTCCTCTGCCGGTTCGGGGTCTGCCGGGTACGCCGCCCGCAGGTCTGTATCTTCCTCGTCCCGCATCGGCAGGGGCGCAGGGTCTTCCATGTAGGCTTTCATCGCCATCAGGCGGTTGTACTGATCGTCAGATAGAATGTGCATCTACTCCCCCTCCAATTCTGCTATCGCCTTGAATATCGGATAGAACTGCTGGGGCACTACGGCGTTACCGAGGGCTTTAAGTCTGTCCACCCGATTGGAAATCCCATGAGCCACTCTCGGAACGCCATCTTCCCAATTTCCATCCCACGGCCTTAGTAAAGCTGAGGCATTCTCCCCGCAATAGGCTTCCCAAGCCTTTTTGCCGTCGTGTGCCAAAAGTCGTGACAGTGCTTGCACAGCGTTTGT
>CAZBNS010000145.1:0-1054 GCA_964493475.1 uncultured Rhizobiaceae bacterium
CATGTGGCTGATGTTGCAGCAGGAGCAGGCCGACGACTACGTCATCGCCACCGGCCAGGCCTACTCGGTCCGCAACTTCGTCGAGCGCGCCTTCGCGCGCGTCCGGCTGGACTGGAAACAGTACGTCGTCCAGGATCCGAGCCTGATCCGGCCGGCCGAGGTGGACCACCTGCTGGGCGACAGTTCCAAGGCCCGGCGCGTGCTGGGCTGGAAGCCGGAAATGGATTTCGACGGCCTGGTCAACATGATGGTCGACGCCGACCTGGACCGGCTGCAAATGAATTTTTCCCGGGCGAAAAATTCATAGCGCCCCTGGCGGGGCGATAACCCTGGTGACACCTGATGGGCAACTGTTACAGGGGAGGTGGCCGGGATTAACCCTCCTCCACCTTGATCTAATAGGCATGTGTTATTTGTAGGGCACGTCCTAATCGCGAGGCGCATCGGGATTGCCCGCCGGGGTCCATTCCGAAACCGGCGGGAAACCCAAGGGGCGTTCCCGCCCTACAATCCGGATTTGGTTCCGCTCCGCCACAGGGCGCTAAGCGCAATCATGACCGTTGGGTATGAAGTAAGCCGTTTCGTTGTTATTGAAATTTGACTATTCCTTGGATTTTGGAATCGCTGGAATTTTCCGGATTGCGGGCCAGGCCCGCGTCACAGAAAGCGCCCAATATGCGCGTGCTCATCACAGGCGCCAGCGGGTTTGTCGGCCGGCACCTGGTCCGCGAATTGCGGCAGCACGGCCACGAGCCGCTGGCCTTGGATGTCAGCCGGGACCGGACCCTACCGCTGTCGGTGCCCAGTTTCAGCGGCGACCTGCTGGACGCCGAGATGCTGCGGCGACTGGTCCCGCGCATCCGCCCCGAGGGTTGCGCGCACCTGGCGGGGTTGTGCTTCGTGCCGGAAAGCTGGCGGGCGCCGGAGCGCACCCTGGCGGTCAATCTTCTCGGCACGGCGAACCTGCTGGAGGCCTTCCGCCAGGGGGCGCCCGGGGCGCGCGTGCTGGTGGTCAGCACCGCCCACATCTACGGATCGGCGCCCGGGGAGGTTC
>CAZBNS010000145.1:1064-1844 GCA_964493475.1 uncultured Rhizobiaceae bacterium
GCCGCGGCCGACCAGCTCACCCTGCTCTACGCGCGCCGTTACAGCCTGCACGCCATGACGGCGCGCCCCTATAATCATATCGGGCCGGGGCAATCCCCCCGGTTCGTGGCGCCGGCTTTCGCCCGGCAGCTGCTGGCCCTGAAACACCAGGCGGCGCCGGCAATCCTGAAGGTCGGCAACCTGGAAAGCCGGCGGGATTTCACCGACGTGCGCGATGTCGCCCGCGCCTACCGCCGCCTGCTGGAGGATGGCCAAGCCGGCCAGGCCTACAACATCGCCTCCGGCAGCGACGTCGCCATCGGCGAGATCCTGGAGCGCCTTTGCCGGATCATCGGCGTCCGGCCGAAGGTGGAAACGGACCCGGCCCTTTTTCGGCCGACGGACGGACAGGTCCCCCTGGCCGTGGACAGAATCCGCGCGGCCGTCCAGTGGACGCCGGAGATTCCGCTGGAAGAGCAGATTGAAGCGATTATGCAACGGAAACTGCTCGCACTGGAAACGCAGGACTATGACCTGTATCTCTCAACGGTGACGAAAAACGATACCTACTACTACAACGAGCAGGCGCGCTGGTATTCGGAAATGATTCAGCCTGTCATCAGCGACATATCCTTGGAGGTTGTCTCCGTGACCCCCATCGACGAAATATCACTTGAGGCCGTCATACACCAGACGCATACCGGGAACGATGAAGCGTTTGATTTTACCTATCCGCTGTTGTTTCAACTGGACGACGGCAAGTGGAAGGACTACGGCTATCACTTCGAGAGCGTAGAGAAA
>CAZBNS010000146.1:0-1803 GCA_964493475.1 uncultured Rhizobiaceae bacterium
TTTCAATTTTTTCTATATTTTCTTTTCTTGCCTTTTTAAAAAATTCTGAGTTTAAGTGAGGCAAAAAATAAAAATCTATAAAATTTAAACCTTCTAGTTCCTTATTCTCCAATAGATCTTCTTCATAGATTGCTTGTGATAACTTCAAAGATAAATCAGGACTAGCAACCATGCTTCCAGCGCTAGCACCAACATAAACCTTGCTTTTTAACAAATCAGGCAGTAATTTAAACAAGCCAGATTTATTTAACCATCTCATTAAATGATAACTATTACCTCCTTCAAAATATAGAACGTCTGATCTTTCTAGGATTGGCTTCCATATATCTACACCAACTGCTGAAATATCTGCAATTTCAATTGATTTAAATTTCTGTTTTTTTAAATTTATTAAATCATCGATAAGCCAATCTTTATTTCCCAATTCAACATTACTCGCAGTCGGAATAAAAACAATGTTTGTTTCTTCTGGAAATTTTTGAGTTAATTCAGTTAAAGCATTAACAATTGAATTATTTGTAAGTCCGCTTGATGTAAGCAATAATTTCATATATATTTTATTTCTCTTTAGGCTTCCTTTCTTCAATAGCCTTCAATCTCTTAACCACTTCTCTGTCAAAGTCCGATTCTATTTTCTGTGTCTTATTAAAAACATCATATTCAGCAATAGCTTTTTGTTCCGCCTTATCATGCGAAATTCGTCCTTTACCTTGTAAAATTTTATATTCATTAAAGCTTAAAAACTTATTTACGCTTTTATTTAAATCTTCCATTTTCATTGTTTGATTATTTTCAATAACATTCTCAATATAATCAAAGAATCCGGAAACTGTTCGTTCCAACTTTTTTATTTTATCTTCTGACAAATAATTTTTAGCAATAAGAGTATCTGACTTTAAGACTCTTCCCTTGGGAGAATTTTTCCAAGTGGATAGTCCCATGTTTGATTTAGTCTTATCAGCTTTAGTATAAATAATTTCCGCTGCAGTTAAACCAGTAATGGCATAATGAAATTTATTTTGCACCATTGAATAAAAATTTTGTGTGGTCTCAGATTTAGGATCATAATCAATACTGCATTCGGCAAAAATATCTGTAATCTGTTGATAAATACGTCTCTCGCTAGCACGAATTGAACGAACTCTCTCCAATAACTCTTTAAAATAATCTTGACCAAAAAGAGTCTTAGCTTGTTTTAATCTTTCATCGTCAATGGCAAAACCTTTAACAATATACTGACTTAATGTTTGTGTTGCCCAAATACGAAAATGCGTAGCTTGGATTGAATTAACCCTATAGCCAACCGAAATAATCGCATCCAAATTGTAGTATCTTATTTTGTACTGCTTGCCATCTTTGGCAGTAGTCAAGAATTCCTTGACTACTGAATTTTCGGCTAATTCTCCATCATTAAAAGCATTTTTTAGATGAAGGCTAATATTTTGTTTTGTAGTATTAAAAAGTTCAGCTAATAGCTGTTGCGTGAGCCAAACCGTCTCGTTTTGAAAAAATACCTCAATTTTTACATTACCCTCTGGTGTCGTATAAAGCAGGAAGTTGGATTCTTTTGGTATCAGATTTTTTAATTCTTCCATAATTTATTTTCTTTGTAGTTTCTTTCTACTCTTAATATTTTACCTTCTATGGTTTATATTATCAAAATTAAATAATTTTGTCATGACAAACGAATAAAAAATACTCCAAAATAGAAAATAACATAAATCGCCAATCTAAATAAATAAAATCACAAGAAATAAGGAAAGTCTAAAATTTTATTGCTTAGAATTTATCCAATAGAAAGTT
>CAZBNS010000147.1:0-1135 GCA_964493475.1 uncultured Rhizobiaceae bacterium
AAAACATAGATTACATTCTTATTTTTTTGTAGCTTTGTGGTCAAAAGGATTTTTAAAATTTATTAAGGAAGAATCATGAAAATATATTTAGCTGGGGTTATTGGGGGGGTACTAAGAGAAATGAAATAAAAATTATAATATTAGGGACTAACCATAGATTACAATCATATCACTATAAAAAAGAAACAATTGATATATTTACTATTTATAAGGAGAATAGGAATGAAAACAGAGGAATTGAGAAAAATTGTCGAGGTACTGAAACCGGCATTTAAAACAAATGATATTGCAGAATTTGGCAAATACATTTTGTTTTTGGACGGTAAGGCTTTTGTATATAATGGTGCTATGGCAATTATTGTACCTTTTGAATCAGAACATGAATTTGCGGTTCCAGCAGATGAATTTACAAAATTTGTAGAACGGATAAAATCTAAAGATATTGATGTTACATTTGATGATTATATATTGGTGAATGCAGGTAAGGCAAAAGCATCATTTGCAATAAATACTGATATTATCACAAGAGCGAAAGAATTGCATTTTGATGTACCGGAAACATTTGAAAATCTCCCTAATGATTTTGTAAAGGCATTGAAATTTTGCCAATATTCAATAGGGAAAGATAAATCATATGAAAATCTCACATATATGTATGTCAATGGAAACATCATGGCATCTACAGATAATTTTCGTGTATCTGAATATAATATGTCAGCATCAATGCAACAAATGATGATTCCAAAAGAATCAATAAAATATCTTATCCAATATAACGTAGACTCATATGCAATAGATGAAGGAATTGCATATTTTAAAAATAAAGAAGGCGCGTGCTTTATCACCCGTCTTGGAAGTTTATTGTTCCCTGATTATATCGATTATCTTGAAGCAGACGGAGAAGTGGTTGAATTCCCCAATAATATGATTGATATGGTTCAAACAGCATCCGTAACGGTGGATGGAATAATTGACATTGATAAAACAATTAAGATTGATATAGCTGATAATAAAATTGTGGTATCATCAGAAAATGAAATTGGGCGAGTTGTGGTTGATGAAGATATATCATATGATAATAATATTTCAATTACCATCAATCCTATGTTTCTAGAAAATATTTTGCATATCACAA
>CAZBNS010000147.1:1150-1753 GCA_964493475.1 uncultured Rhizobiaceae bacterium
GATAACTTTAGGCATGTAGTTGCCTTGTTGAATTAATATATGGGGATATTATCCAGATTAGGGATAATAAAAAATTAATGCGCTAACTAATCGATTATGCGCATCTTTTTTCAGAAGGAGAAAGTATGAAGAAAGATAATGTATTTTCTATTGTGGTTTCATTGTATGTTGCATGTTTGTTGGTATCCAACATTATTGCATCAAAGGTGTTTATGTTGGGTACAATTATTCTTCCAACAGCGGTAATTTTATTCCCTTTGGTATATATTCTGAACGATGTATTGACTGAAATATTTGGATTTAAGAAAGCAAGACAAACGATTATTACCGGGTTTATAATCAACCTATTTGTTGTATTGGTTTATAATATTGCGATTCTTCTCCCCGCACCTGCATTTGCCATGGATATGAGTAATGCCTTTGCTCTGATACTTGGAAATACTGCACGGATGTTGCTTGCAAGTTTTGCGGCTTATCTTGTCGGTTCTACCAGTAATGCTTGGGTCATGCAGAAGATGAAGGATAAAAATGAAAAGACTCTATTCCTTCGCTGTATTGGTTCTACATTCGTAGGTGAAGGATTAGATGCCTTGATTTTTATTA
>CAZBNS010000148.1:0-1697 GCA_964493475.1 uncultured Rhizobiaceae bacterium
CGCCTGCGATCATCTTAGCATCTGTGTGCTTTGCATCACTGAACGAAGCAGACGTGCCTGTAAAAGAAGGAAAAGCGCTGAAGGTGAAGAACGAAAATACTAACATAAATAGAAGTAATATTGTATTAATCGATTTCATTTTTAATCACCCTACTACCAGAACTATTTTTACCCCAAATGTAAGTATATATGCTATTCTATATTGATTTGATAACTAATTCTTGCTAAATATCTTCAATTTGAGATTTACATACCTGCAACCTGCGATTGAGCTTGAAATCTCTAAAAACCCTCTTTTAACCCGAAATTTTTTAAAACTTCTCTCCACCCTTATTTTGCCCTCAAATGAATATTAATCCTGAAATTTGAGTTTAACGAAGTAAATCACATATATTGTGCAAATTTCATGTTTTTTTCATAACTCTGACTGCAAATCTATATCTTCTTAAGGAAGAACAGGCTACCGAGCCAGAATAATATGTGCTATTATGAATATGATGTATTGAGCATGAGTATGAAGTTCTAAACATGTGTTCCAAAAACGGATCGCTGTTTATTTTTTTCATGCTAGATTAACTACTCACATCCACGATTATTAATGGGTATAACCCTCACATATATAAGTCAATCGGGATATATAATTAAAGTTAATTAATAAATATATAATGTTTAAGTTATTGAAATAGATGAAAGAAGCTATTTTTTAAAAATAGTATAAATAAATTGTCTTTTAGATTTAAAATACATATATAATATAAATATATTTGAGGAAAGCTGGACTTTCTAACAAATAATAGGCAAAATGATCAGAAGAAATTTATATTTCTGTTATTAACTAACGGCAAATTTTGAAAACATACGCAGTTGAGTGCATGTTTTATAGATGAATGAAAGCCTCATATCGCGGCAAGAATTAATTTTCTTTTTGACAGCTCCGGTGATTTTCCAGATTTCCTGAATTGGGTGGTCACGGCAGGCAAGATTAAAGGTATTAAAAGCTCTGTTTTATAGCCTTAAACACGATTAGATTTTTATTCTCACCATGAACCCGAAACACAATTTCTCGGAGTGGAAAATGATTGGTTCATTTAAAGTGTAATTCTTTGTGTATAACTATAATGAAATTGTTTATTCTTACAGGAGCCTGACAATCTCCCGTACTTCATAAATTATTATTATAAAAGAAGGAATAATCATAATTGTTAAATATCCAATTGGAGTGCGTGCAAAATGAACTAATGCACCTATGAAGGGGATTTTGAAGACCACAATGCCTATTACGTCTTCCGGGGCAACTACGCCGTCCGGTATTTCGTTTGCGTCCCCTTTAGTTATGTAGCCCTCTTCTAATACTTCCACTACTCTATGAGTTATTGTTGATCCCTCGTCGCTTTGAAAGTGATGGCGATAGGTGATAATATTTCCAACTGAAGGCTGTGTAATTGCAGGAATGACAACAACGATATCATTGGCTGTTATTGCAGGTTCCATGCTGGTGCCTGAGACGGTCATAAAATGTAAGGGACCAGTAGGAATGCTTGTAACAAAGATTGGTAAGAGTATTAAGAGAATAAAAACCCTGACGAAAGTATCTATTGTTTTCATGTTTTTCTAAAACCAGATTAATTCTTTAAGCGGCATCAAAGATAAATTTTTAGTCAATGATACTTCACAATACTTAGAAAAAGTAAAAATCG
>CAZBNS010000149.1:0-1670 GCA_964493475.1 uncultured Rhizobiaceae bacterium
GGTATGCTGCGCGGTCTGTATGGGTGAGGTCGTCATATATACAAGGCACAGCGAGGCCGTGGCGTACTGAATACTTCGTCCGATATCGGCAAGGAGCTCTTGTCCTCGAAGAAGTATGGGGCATACCGAGCAGAGAAGCATGGCGACAAGGCAGCTGACCGCAAGCAGTTTTTTGCTTTTGTCTCCCATGAGCCCGCCTATAAGCATGAAAAGAGCGTAGAAGAGCTTGGGCCAATCGGCAATCTCTATGGGGTCTTTAATGAGATCGGTTATCATGGCGTTGCCTCCGAAGCTAAGAAGCATCGACATGGACGCTATGATGATTATTATAAACGTGCATTTTTTATCGAGCGCAGCCGCCGAATATTTCATTTTTTTCGGTTCGCTGTAATTCAGCGGAAAGCTGTATATAAAATGCGCGTACAGCGCCAATGCGGGTAACATAATGAGTATAAGCGAAGAGGAAACCGTGCACAAATACCTTACCGTAAAAAGCACCGCCGTTGAAATAAAAAGGCTTATCCCCGTTATTCGGAACAGAAATCGGCTGCCCGCAAGAGCAAGGCACAAATAATAGAAGGTAAGCCCGCCTATATAGCCGCACAGAAGCATGGTAAGGGCGGTAAATATCACGAAAAGCACTATGTTGTGCGTATTGACGGTGCACCAAAAGAAAAGTACGAGTACGAGCAGCATAACGATATGCACGAGGTTTTCCTTGAAGCGCGCCGTAATTTTTTTGCCGAGCGGAAACAGCATGTAACCGGCGGCTCCCGCGATGAGCGCGAGCGCGTAAACGAATTGCGAACTGTCGTTGTGGAAGAACACGTCCGAACGCATATTTACGCCCATTTCCGCAAGCAGCAGCACTATAAGGAAAAGGGTAAGCATCATTATAAACTGCGCGTATCTTAAAGCTGTTGACAACCGTTCTCTTTTTTGTTCGTTCATCCTTTGTATTCCTTTGCGGTTTCTTTTTCGGAGGGCTGCGTAAGCTTGTAACCCGTTATGCACGCATGAGCGGCAAGTCTTCCTTCGGCGTCGGTCACATCGACGGTATACGTACACGTCGCGCGTCCGTCCTTTAAACACTTCGCTTCGGCTGTAAGCATATTTCCCTTGGGAGCGCAAAGAAAGCTTATATCGGCGTTTAAGGAAACCGTTCTTACGTCGCTTCCCACATTTGCGGCAAGAGTAAAGGTAAAATCGGCAAGAGTAAACAATACTCCTCCCATAACAGAACCGCGGGCGTTATAATGTTCGCGCCTCAGCTCAAGGCTGCAAACGGCGCTGTTGTCGCCCGCCCATACCGTTTTTATGCCTGTTGTCTCAACGGCAAAAAGGTCGTTTTGGTAATATGCCGCTTCTTTCGGGTCTTGCATGATATGCGCTACGTCCTTTATGATTTCTGCTTTGAGAAGCTTCGATAAAAACGCCGCGGGCGTCTTTTGCCTCTCAAAAGTTATATATTACAGTATAATATCATTTTACCCGAAAATATATCCCTTTTTGTCAAAAAAGTAACAAACTTTATCGATTTTGTTACAAATTTGTGATATAATCCATGCTGCACTGCGGCAATGGACTACATGCCGTTAACAGGAGAGAATTATCATGAAATTTATTCATTGCGCCGATTTTCACTTGGGCACTTCATTTTCGGCAAGCAG
>CAZBNS010000150.1:0-1658 GCA_964493475.1 uncultured Rhizobiaceae bacterium
GCATTTTTGCAAAGGGCGTACAATTTTTGCGAACTTAATGAAGCGAGCAATTGTTACTTAATGAAATGACGACAAAGCAAGTGCTGTCTGAACGAAGAGAGTTCACTTGCATGGATTGAATTTAGTAATAATTAGCGAACGGAATTTAGGTCGACAGTTTTGAGGAACTTTTGTCATCAAAAGTTCCCCCGTCCGGCAGACAGTACAAATTATATTTAAATATTCAAAATATCTTTTTGTAAAGATATGTAAAACAACTAATTAAAAACCTAAAGTTACAAAACAAATATGCCGATGTAAAAATTGTTAGATTATGAAATTTAAGAACGGGGTATATGTTATGATGAAAGATTATGATAAATTTAAACAAGCATTAATGGAAGAAAAAGAAATGAGCTTTATTAGCTTAAAAAATGATATCAAAAACATTCAAGGTATCATTGAAAGAACTTTGGAAGCTGCATTTGAATCATCTGCTTCAGTTGTTGAAAGAGATTTTAAAATTACATCACTTTAAAGCTTGGAAAAAAGATTATAAAAAAGACGGTTATAAAACCGTCTTTTTTTTTGTTACCGATATTTTTTTTAAATTAAACCACTTTGCATTGCCATGATATCTTTATCCATATAAGATGTCTGAATAGGTCTTGCCATCACATCATTCATTGCTTCATTTGCGGTTTTAGATTGGAAAGGATTTGTAGTTCCTTTAAAACTTTGTTGTTGAGCTTGAGCTTGTTGTTGAGAAGCCACTGTTCTGTTTAAACTATCATATGCAACTTTTGAATCTTCAGTTGAAACACCTTCATTTTGTAATCTTTCAGCCGCTCCGTTTACAACTTGATTTAAAACTTCACTGTTTCCTTGAGCTTGTTGAGCGATTTGTTCAGCTTGTTGTTCTTCAGCAATAACTAATTCATCTTTACCGATAATTTTTTCTGTACCTTTAACAGCTAAACGGCTTAATAAAGAACCACCGATTAATGAACAAGCACTGCCGATTATTGCTCCTGCAACAGCTCCGACTGCAGTTCCTGCTCCCGGAATAACAGAACCGATTAAAGCTCCGATTTTAGTTCCTAAAGCTGCACCTGCAACCCATCCGCCAACAGATGCACCGGTTTTTACAGTTGATTTTCCTAATTGTTTTACACCTTTTTTAGCACCCAATGTTTTGAAGGTAGGAATAACGTTTGTTATAAGCTCAACGCCACCTTCCATTGCTAACATAATAGGTCCGCCTTCTGCTTTAAATGCATTAAAACATTTTGCAAATTTAGGTGATTTTACTGCTAAATTATTTATTGCTGTACTTGCTTTTGTTATACCTAAAACATTTTTAAGTTTTCCAAAAAAACCTGTTGAAGATTTTGCTGTTTCTGATGCAAGTTGAGCATTTGCTTTTGTAAATAAACCTTCTGCTTTTACTAAAGCTTCTTTTGAACCTGTTTTTGCAACTTCAGCTGCCGCTTTTGCAGAATTAAATAAGCTTTGAGTTTCATTTGAATATGTAGCTATTTTTTTTGCATCAGGAATATTTTTTAATATTGTTCCTGCAGAAGAAGCTGTAAAAACATTCATTGCTCCTAATTTTGCACTGCCTGCTTTTTGAAACAAGTCATGAGCCACTACAGAATTTTTTTTTCATAACATCCATA
>CAZBNS010000151.1:0-1646 GCA_964493475.1 uncultured Rhizobiaceae bacterium
CGGCTGCTCTTGGGGGCCACCAGGAAGCTTGTGAAAACTGCGGAACCATCCGTTACTCTTACAACAGCTGCGGAGACAGGCATTGTCCCAGGTGCCAGGCTGCCCGGCAGGCCGGAGGGTCATTATCAGGGAACTACCCCGGATACGATCACCCGAATCGTTCCTTCAAAGAGAATAATCACCTCGTTGTTGTTGGCCATTTTGTTTTGCGTTTCTTACGCAACCAGGAAAGGTATATCCGGCAACATGGAAAATGAGCTGTTTCCCCAGATATTTATAAAGCAGCTTCCCTATAAAGCACAAAAAACCTCCAATACTTCAAAGAACGCTTATCATCAAATCCTTCCGGGACCCTCAAAAAAGGTCATTAAGTACATAGCGAAGGGATGTAGTTGAACATGGAATAATCGCTGGGTCTTGCAGACCGCTCATATTCCTATTTATTAGGGCAAGTTATTTTTTTTTCATCACATTAACAATATCCTCTACAAATGCTTTTGCTTTATTTACTTCAGGTAGATAACTACTCGGATGTCCACAATAGTTTCTTAAATCTAAATTATTATCAAGTAAACTCTTCATGTGTTTTGAAATAATTTTTAATTCAAATGCAATTGATAGGATTGTAGAATCTTTCATTGTTTCGAAATCATCAATACAACTTATTTGTTTAGGCGATTTTGGAAATATGTTATGAAAAGCTTTATCAATTGATTCAAATCCTTTTTCGATACATTTATTTTGTAAAAATCTAACACATGCAATCCATGTAAAAACAATACCTGCTCTTAATGCACCGACCCTGAAACAAGATAAAGCTTCAATTAAATATTTTCTCTCATCTTCATTTTCTAGTAAGAATACTATTTTTTCTAAATTCTCAATTTCTATTTCCTTTATTTCCGGATTTCCTACAATTCTATCAAAGGGAGTGAAATCAAAATTTACAGAACCATGAATCAATTTTGTATATTCTTCAATTGCTTCAAAACTTCTAATTCCCAAATTATTTAATACAACTACTAAAGGGACCCCTAATTCCGTTAAATGTTTTATATGAGAGTGTTTTAAAACTTTAACTTCAGCATCCATAATAAATCCAACATTTTCAAAAGCATCAGAAACTATATTCCGTGCACTTGAAATAGTATATTGTTCCCCTATCTTTTGACCTTCAAAAAGCCAATTCTTAGTTTGGTATTGCTTCCAATAATCTCTTAATATAACAATGACTTTAAATGAAATTACAACTTGTCTAATTACATTATTATGTTTGTCTCTAACAGATAATTTTGGTGGTTTAGACTTTGAATTAATATCTGTTGGTTTTATACAAATTACTTCTCTTAATTCAAGTCCACAGGAATATAATAAAGCGACAAAAGCCTTATGTTTAATATTCTGTATATTATCTATTATTAGAAATATTTGTTCCTGAGTAAGAAAATCAAATACTTTATCTTTCTTAGGAGGAAGCAATTTTTTATTTAACCTGTAATCATATTTGATTATATGATTATAATAATACTCAGCAGCTTGAATAAATTGATTAACCGAACTATATGATATTTTTCTATTTACAAGAATTGTGATATCACTAGTGTCCGGTTAAGGACTTTTTTAAACGCTGTAAGTTGTTAATATAT
>CAZBNS010000152.1:0-1645 GCA_964493475.1 uncultured Rhizobiaceae bacterium
TTAGTTGAAGAGCTTGTAAGGTTGTGTAGTTTTGACTTTTATAAAAGTTAATCATTTGTATTAAACTCATGCAGACCGTTTAGCGGCATAGTTAACCTCGCCTGTTTCCAGATATGAGCGATACAATGGGACGGATAGATGCATCACTCCGCATGCCTGTCGGATGGTTAGTGTAGGGTAACGCTCCATCAGCATATCAACACATCCGCATAACATATGTGTGCCGCTGTGTATGTCGAGCGACGACATCAGTTAACACCTTCTATGTTCATTTGCATCTTCACATTAGCACTATATAGTTTTATCATACACTCTATAGATTTGCACTCGCTATATATAAGTCTAATGCCCAAAGGGAAAAATGGAAAAAAGATTTCCTCAAGGATTCTTTAATCGGAGCTCAGATTGAGCTTCGATTGACACAAAGTAAAATTAAAAATACTTCTATTCCCTCATTTTTTCTTTCGATTGCTGTAAGTTTTTAATTCTTTTTAATGGATAACTATAATAAATGAATGAAATTTGGGGTCGCGGCCGCGCGCGTTATGTTGTTATTTAATATATCGCGGGGTTTATTTTCGATTTTTTTTCGCATAAAATTTTTCGACCGGAGACGAAAAGATTTTTTATGTTAATGTTTTTCCTTTAACTTATTTTTTTCGAGATGCATTTTTTTTTGGGGGGGGGTGTTAAGCTGGATCCGGATATGATGTTATCAGATGTAGTATGCTGGCATAGGGTGCGGTGACCATACTCATTTGTGCCGTTGGTTGGCTTGCTGAGTTCTCATGTTTGCAGTTGGGTTAAGGTATTTGGTTATGCTCATATATCGCGTGGATTATAGACCCGTTATTTTTTATAAAACAAGCCCAATCCTGCCGATTTAAAAAATAACACTGTAAATATACCTTATGCGGGCTGTGTGCATGTATGGTAGCCTTGTACTGCCTTTACTGTTTGCCCATACATGAGTTAAGCAATAGTAGTTAACAAATGATGTGTGTTAAATTTTTTACCCAAAAATCAAATTATTAAAGTTAACTAATAGTGTTTAACTTTTTGAAGAAGTTAAATTTTTTACCCAAGACGTTTTGAATCGGGGTTCAATTTGGGCTTAGATTGGTGTGTATAGAGTGTATAGAGTATAATGTTGTATAAAGAGGGGGTAAATAGGGGTGTCGAACTCTACACAACTATATACAACTATATGCAACTATATGCTACTATACACAACTATACACAAGAGATATTAAAAAAAAAAGAAGCAAAAATAAAAGGATTAAAAGGTTATTTCAATTGTTTTAGGCTTATTAATGCCTTTTACGGGGTCGAAATCATGCATATTCATACTAAATGCGTTATCGTCATGCAATTTATACATAACTGTGTTGTTTTCGTTCGTAAATACATCAATTAAATGCATATCATTTTCTAACATCGTTATTGATTCATTAAACTCTTTTTTATTCTTGGGTTGAATGAAGCGGGTTAATGTCTGATGTGATATAGGTTGACCTTGACTGCTTTGTAATTTTTTAATTATGCGGGTCTGCATCGCAGAGGGGTTACTGCTCACCATACTAGCCGCATATTTATAAGTAGATAAATGGAAATCGACGCACAAATTAAAGGCTTTTTCAAATGA
>CAZBNS010000153.1:0-1603 GCA_964493475.1 uncultured Rhizobiaceae bacterium
CAGAGTTAGATGGCCAATACCTATCTAAAGTTAATGATGATACTGCAGAAGGAAAAATAACTTTGAAAAAAGGTGCTGAGTTTGGAAACTTTAACACTAATTTTACAGGGGGAAATATAGATCAAGGAGGTAATGCAGAATTAAACTCCTTAAAGTTAAGACAATGATTAGAAGTACCAGAACTTAGATTCAATAGAGCAGAAATCCAAATGGGGGACAAATGGCGTTCCCCAGGTGGAGGTATTATAGAATCTGTAGATACTGTTAATAAAATTATTACATTAAAACTAGAAGAAGGAGAATATGGTGCAGTAGCTATACATGATTTATGTATAGGAATTTTTCATTCTATGACACCTTCTAATAATGCCAGTACTACTGTAGATAATGGTAATGTTAGAACAATACAAGGATTCGCTACTTCTTATTTCAAAATTACAGAATTATTAAATCCACAAGAGAATAATAGTAGATTTAGATACGAACTTAGACCTACTGATGTTAATTACGTAAATCAAGTTGAGCCTGAAGTATTCATGAATTTTGCTGTGTTTGGTAATACAGTAAATGCATCTAGACAAAGTTCAGCATATGAAACAAGAACATATCAAAGATTTTTGATTAATGTTAATAGCTGGAATTGAAATGAATTTAATGTTGCTGCTCAATTTGGGGATCTAAGCAATTTATCTGCTTTAGGTCTCTCTGGTATAACAGACTATTCAATATATCTTAATAATGTCTATTTTACAGGAACTATTCAACAAATGAAAGCTCCTAAAATAGAGAATGGTACTTGGTGAACTTGAAATGGAAAAGTTTGAGTAAATACTGGAGTAGCTGCCACAATGTCTGGAAAAAGTGCTATAGAATTATATTTAACTAATAATACAATATTTTTATATGATTCTGATTCTATAGACTATAGTCCTAGCGTGACAGATATACATGTGTATGAAGGAGAGGAAGAACTAACTTACTCTCCTGGTGTTGTAGATCAGGTTGGAAAGTATGATATTCTTGTAACAGGAAATAATATTACTCCTGGAACATTATCATTAGTAGAAGATAAATATGCAAGATTATCTCAAGCATCTGATATTACCAGTAACACTGCTACAATAACTATAACAGTAACAGGAAGGAGAGTTTCGGGAGAAGATTTTACAAGGTCAGAATTTCAGAATATAGCATTAATTAGTGATGGATTAGATGGAGATTCTGTAGAATTTATATTTAATCAAACTACTAATGATATACCAATTACTCCTGATCCAAGTGAGTTAGATGCTGTGCAAGAAGATGATTTTATTCCTTCAGCAAGCAATGGTAATCCTACATTTATAGGATGAACTGATAATGCAAGAGGAATAGATTCTACTTATAAATATGAATGAAGAAGTCAAAGAAATAAAAAAGATGGACTATGAGGAAAGTTTTCTCCTGCTAAAAGAATAGCAAGATGAGGAGAAAATGGTTTAGATGGAGCTGAATATGAGTATATATTTAAGAGGACAGAAGAATTAATAGCTCCAAGTCCATCTCCTAGTTTACTTGACTCAGATTCAACAGTTGGATTTCAAGAAGCTAATTTTGTTCCAGA
>CAZBNS010000154.1:0-1568 GCA_964493475.1 uncultured Rhizobiaceae bacterium
TAAAAAAGAAAACTTTTAAAGACAATCAATCTTTTTTTGATAAAATAATAAGTGAAATTGTTAAATTATTAGGATTAAACACAACTGCTTACGATATAGTAAAAGAGTCTTTTGATAATTTAGTAAAAGAATACAAGGGGATTAATCAAATAACTCCTGAACAAAAAGAGACTATAGTCAAAGAAGGAGTACCTGAATTATTTGAATCTAATCCTAAATTAGCTAATAATGTTTACGAAGCTTTAGGGTTTAAAAATGAACAATCTTTAGAAATAAAGAGTAAAAATATATATAAACCAAGGCAGGGATTTTATTATAGAGGCATAGGAGAAGATGGATTAAAAGATGCAATAGAATCTGGGTTTTTTAGATCTCCTACAATGAGAGATTTATATAAAGGGATATATAAAACTTCTGAAATATATTGGGCTGATGCAAATGACTTTGAAGTTGCTAAGAACAACAGCATCCAAACAAATGGTAGTATAATGGAAGGTAAAAGTGTTATTGTTGAATACCCTTCTGTTCCTGAAATCATTCCTAAAGATAGAAGCTATAACGATAGAACAACAATTTTAGATAATTATGCTTCTCAAACAAGTCTTCCACTTGGTAATTCTAGAATTTTAATAGGTGATAGAAAAACTGGAATATATAACTACATAGATTTTAATCAAATAACCCCTCAACAAAAACAAGAAGCTCAGCAACTATATTCTCAATATCTTGATAGTTTAAATAAACCTAATACTAATCCTATACTTCAAAACAATCAACAAGAGCAAGTTAAAAAGTTTACTGAATTACAAGAAAGACTTAATAATAAAGAGTTTTTAGAAGGAGCTAAGAATGCTTATGAAAATAGTAAAAAATTAAAATCTTTTGGTACACAAGAAGAATATAATGACTATATAGCAAGAGTAAGTTTAGGTATTATTAAAAATCCTTCAAGTGGAGATTATAATTATACTAGTAAAGTAAAAGATATTGTTTACCATGGAAGTAGTTATGGTAAAAAAGAAAATTTTAACGCTAACATAGAATTGCCATACGGAGATAGACACAGAGTTATATTTTTTGCTACAAACATAAATCAATCATTAGCTTTTTCAGATTATGATAAAAGTAAAATTACATCAGCATTAATTAATGTAAAAAATCCATTTGGATATAATTATTTTAGTAGTGAATTAAAGCAAGATTTAGTAGATGCAGAATATAAACGTATTGTAGAAGTACTCGGTGAAAAGGAAGTAGACTATGCTAATAAAGAAAGTCAAAAATTTCCTGATAAATTTAAAACAAAAAATTGGGATTTATTTACAGGTAGGAAGTTTTTATCTAAAATATATAAAAAATACAATATAGATAGCTGGTTTGAAATACAAGGTAATGTTGATGGAGTGCCTTATGAAAATATTGCGGTATTTGAACCAGAACAAATTCACATTTTAGGTTCTAAACAGGATATTCAAGGATTTAAAGAATTTATTAATAAAACTACTGAAATTCCAATTAAAAATAATAGTATCTTTGCAGATAATACTGAGTATAGTGATGAATATATA
>CAZBNS010000155.1:0-1543 GCA_964493475.1 uncultured Rhizobiaceae bacterium
GCGAGGCTGGATTCACCACGGCCAGCCATGTGCTGTCGGCCTATGTGCTGTGCGGTTGGCCAAAGGACACGATGGAAGGAGCGGAGAAGCGAATGAGAGAAACTTTGGATGCTGGATTTACACCGATGGCAATGCTGTATCGGGATCAGGATGGAAAACGGGACACGCAGTGGATGAGGTGGGCGCGTCAGTGGGCACGTCCGGCGATCATCCATTCAAATTCTAACGTAACCGATGAGGCTCGGAGAAAAACGAAAGGCGAACTATGAGCAAGACATGGCGCGAAAAGCGATCGACGAGGCCATGGAATAAAATGAAAAACTAATATTTTAAAAATAAGATAAATTATGAATGACGATGAAAAATTAAGAGCGTGTTTTGAGGATTGGCTAGAGTGGTCTGGGCATCATGAAAGTGACTGCATGAGTTTTGAGTGGTGGGCATCTGAAGCTCTTAGGGAAGAGCATGGTATTTATAAGACCCCACACCATTTTTGGATTGTGTGGTGTTTTGGATACGAAACTCGGACCAGGTTGAGCGAAACAGCCGGAAAGGATCAGAAAAAATTCCGTCCTATCAGATATTAAAAATTGAAAGGTGTAAAAAATGCAAAAAGATGAATTGGCGGTTGGTATTTACGGAGCACGAATAAGGGGAAAGCTCGTGAGCTGGAAGGGAAAAAAAGGAAGCTTAACGTGCAGCAAATGCGGCAGCAAATGGAACTCGTATCTGTTCCCCGGTAAAAACGGACGAGTTTGTGAGGCTTGCTGGAAACCTGAAAACGTGAAAATAAAAAAGCTTCAATGGAACAGGAACCACAACCAAAGCGAAGAAACAAAAGAATTGAAATCCGAGATTGTTGAGCTGATGGTTGATCGGTCTATTACGCTCAAGCAGGTTTCAGAAATGATAGGAATCCCGAAAACGTCTTTGGCAAATTGGTTCAGGGGCCAGTTTGGAAAAGAAGGTCAGAAAAACATGGCTGCAAGGATTAGGCCGAAAATTAACCTGCTTTTGAGTGAAATAGCCATGGAAATTGATAACAACGTCGGCGGGGTGGCAATAGAGTCCACCCAATTGTTGGCCGAGGATTCGCAGTTTCGCTGCACGGTGTGCGGACAGGTCGGCACGGTCGGGAGATGCTGCGGGCTGGACACGCGGGAGCCGCTGAACGATCTCGCACTGGCGGAACTTGCCGCCGAGGAACAGCGGAAGGCCAACGACCTGCATCACCTGCGGGAAACAAACGGATGAGAATGACATGAGCTACATTGATGGATGTATAGAGAGGTCAAAAGACAATGGCATGATCGATGGACGGGTTTCCCGTAAGCGTGAATGCGCTGGTTCGGTGCATGATTACGCAAATGCTGTAAGAAAAGGCAGGGCTTGGTATGTGTGCCCTAGGTGCGGCAAGGACATCTCCATTGAAACCGGTTTATTGGAATCCCGTCTTATCCTCGGTGACCGCAACAACTTTCTGACATTGGAAAAACGCTTTAAGCAACAACTCAATCCGGCGTCTTTTTATCGTGCCAAGGCC
>CAZBNS010000156.1:0-1535 GCA_964493475.1 uncultured Rhizobiaceae bacterium
GCGCCTGATCGAGGTGGCCGGCCGCACCACCCAGGATTTTGGGCTGGGGCGGATCATCGGGCAGGTGCTGGGCGATATTTACATGACCGAGGGTGAAAGCTCCCTGGACGATATCGGGCGGAACCTGGGCCTGAGCAAGGCCGCGGTCAGCATCGCCGCCCGCCAGCTCGAGAGCCTGGGCCTGCTGCAAAGGGTGTGGAAGCCGGCCGACCGCCGGAATTATTACCGGGTCGTGGATCACCTCGGGGCGGCCGTGCGCCAGGGGGTGCTGGAGCTGGTCCGGAACAAAATCCGCGTCGCCGGTGCGGAACTCGATCAGGCCGCCGAGTTGCTGCGCCGGGCCGGCAACGGCGGCCAGGACTCTGAGCGGAGGTTTTTGCAGTCCCGGTTGGCTCGCGCCCAGCAAGTGCGCCGGCGGGCGGGTAAGATCATCAATAACCCCGTCCTGAAACTGCTGGGGCTATAGGCCGGCGGGTCGGACGGGCCAGCGGGAGCGGGAAATGTCCGCCGCCATAGGCACGCAAATGAAAAGCCCCAAGAATCTCGGACTGACCCCTTCTCCTTCCGACGATAGCTAAAGAGCCAAAAGTCTTGCCTCCCCTGCTCACGTGTCCTGCGAAGCGAGTGAATTCACAATGAATCCATCGCAGCGAGTTGTGCTGAACACGGCCGCCACCTATGGGCGTTCGATAGTAGGGCTCGGCTTGGCGCTTTTCAGCAGTCGCTGGGTGCTGGCCGCCTTGGGGCAGAGCGACTTCGGTCTCTTCAGCGTGGTCGGATCGATCATCGTTTTTATCACCATCCTCAACGCCGTCATGTCCGGCAGTGTGGCCCGGCACTACGCCTATTCCATTGGCCATGGAAATCCCGAGGAAGTCAACCGCTGGTTCAATACCGCTCTCGGCATTCATCTGGTGCTTGCGACGGTACTGCTTCTCATTGGCTGGCCTGTTGGGGAATACGTCATTATTCATGTCCTTTCCATACCGCTGGAAAGAATATCGGCATGTCTCTGGGTTTTTCGTGTTTCACTGCTTTCCGCTTTTTTCAGCATGGTTTCAATGCCTTTTGTCGCCATGTTCACGGCCCACCAGCGCCTGATTGAGCAGGCCTGCTGGCTAATGGTCTATTCTCTATTAGTGTTCTTTCTCGCCATGTACCTTGGACGCGTGGCTGGCGACCGATTGATTTTCTATGCCATCAGCATGGTTGCCATCATTGTCTGCATCCAGTTGGCGCAGATTATGCACGCCATGATGGTTTTCAAGGACTGCCGCATTAAACTGCGGAATTGGTATGATGGGCCGCGGGTCAAAGAGGTGTTGTCCTTCGCCGGTTGGACCCTTTTTGGAAGTCTGGGTGGCACCCTCCGCGATCAGGGATCTGCCATACTGCTCAACCTCCACTTTGGCCCCAAACTCAATGCTGCCTATGGCATTGCCAATCAAGTCTCTGCCGCGGCCACCATGCTGACTAATGCCATGCTTGGCGCGCTGTCGCCGGAAGTGACTTCCAGCGAGGGGCGCGGCGATCGG
>CAZBNS010000157.1:0-1518 GCA_964493475.1 uncultured Rhizobiaceae bacterium
GATATAAGTATAGAAAAAGGTGAGTTCGCCGCCATAATAGGTCACAACGGCTGCGGCAAATCGACTCTCGTAAAGCATTTCAACGCGTTGCTCGAATTACAGCGCGGAGAGCTTAACGTAAGCGGAATAAACGTGCGCGATGAAAATAAAAAATGGCTTTTAAGACGGACATGCTCAATGGTATTTCAAAATCCCGATAACCAGTTCGTCTCCTCGATAGCCGAGGAGGACATAGCCTTCGGGCTTGAAAATTATGAAGTGCCCCGCGATGAAATACCGCATAAAGTAGCCGAAGCCCTGAAGCTTGTGGGTCTCGAAGGATTTGAAAAACGTTCGCCTCACAGCCTTTCGGGAGGACAAAAACAACGCCTTGCCCTTGCGGGAGTGCTTGTATTGAAGCCCGATATACTTATATTCGACGAAGTTACCTCCATGCTTGACCCCGACGGCAGGCGCGAAATGCTCGCTGTAATAGATAAGCTGCATAGAGAGGGAAAAACGATAGTGATGATAACACACTATGTACAGGAGGCGATAGGCGCCGATACCGTATACCTTATGCACGACGGCAGAATGCTCGCACACGGAACGCCCGAAGAAATGCTGACCGACGATGAGCTTATGCGAAAAACGGGACTTATACCTCCCATGCCCGTGCGTATATATTATGACTTGAAAAAAAACGGAGTACAGCTTGAACGCTGCCCGCTTACAAATGAGGAGCTTACCGAAGAAATATGCCGATACAAACAGAGCATTTAAGCTACACCTACAAAGACGCGGCAACGTGCCCCATAACAGCCGTAAGCGACGTGAACATAAATATCGCAGACGGAGAATTCGTCGGAATAATGGGGCGTACGGGCTGCGGTAAAACGACGCTCGCCCAGCTTATTACAGGACTTTTGACGCCGAATAGCGGAAAAGTGCTGCTCGACGGCGAGGACATAAATTCTTCCGAGTACGACAGAGGCTCTTTGAGAAAGAAAATAGGGATAGTTTTCCAATATCCCGAATATCAGCTGTTTGAAACCACCGTTGAAAAGGACGTGGCTTTTGGGCTGAAATACAGCGGATTGAGCCGTGAAGAAACAACAGAACGTGTAAAACAGGCGCTTGAACTTATGGATTTTTCGTATGCCGACATTCGCACACAGTCGCCGCTTTCTCTTTCGGGAGGTGAAAAAAGACGTGTAGCTATAGCGGGAGTGCTTGCCGTAAAACCGAAAATACTCGTGTTCGACGAACCTGTTGCAGGGCTTGACCCGCTCGGCAGAGAAGCCTTTTTAAAGCTTGTGTGCAGCCTTAACGACAGCGGAACAACGATAATTATGATATCGCACAATGCAGACGCGATAAGCGAATATGCCAAACGGATAATAGTACTCGAAAACGGACGCGTGGAGCTTGACGGCAGCCCGAAAGAGGTATTCGGCGACAGTGGGCGCATGCGCAAGCTTCGCTTGGGAGTGAGTACGCCCAAAGAAATATCGGAAATGCTCTTTGAAAAAGGCTTTG
>CAZBNS010000158.1:0-1512 GCA_964493475.1 uncultured Rhizobiaceae bacterium
GAGGCAGTTGAAAAATTTATCTCAAGTCGGAAGTGTCAAACATAAGAACATATTTTCATTTTTTCTTTCTAAGTCGGTTTAAATTCAAAGTCATTCGAGAGGATTGAAAATGGATCATTATGATATCGTATTCATCGGGCACTTGACTACAGCAATTGTGATCTCCCATGAAGGCCACCCAGTTGCCGAGCCGGGTTGCCTATCTTTATTTGGAGCCATGGCAGCTTCATGTTTAAAAAAAAGAATTGCCGTAGTGACAAAGATTGACAAAAATGAAGAACAGCTCCTGGCCCCCCTGAAGGCTGCCGGTGTTGACCTATATTTGCAGCCCGGACAGACTTCCAGGTATCGCATTGTCCATTCGAAAACGAGTGTCGATGAAAGACAGATGTTTCTCGAAAGGCGCGGCGGTTATTTTTGCATCGAAGATTTGCCTCCCCTTGAACCATGTCTGGTCCATCTCGCGGGATTCGGCGATAAAGAAGAGTTTCCACCGGAATTCATGCGAGCGCTGAAGGAGCGGGGATTTACTTTGTCAATAGATATCCAGAGTTTCATCTGGCAGCTTGACAATCAAACACAGGCCATAACTCCTCAAGATATTCCTGATAAAGAAGAAATCCTCAGTTTGGCCGATTTTGTAAAGCTGGATGTTTCCGAGGCAAAGGTGTTGACCGGCGCTGATGATATCGAAGAGCAGGCGATCATACTGGAGAAAATGGGGAGCAACGAGATCTTGATCACAAGTGAATCCGGCGCGCTGGTCCGCAGCAAAGGTAAAACCCATTTTGCTGGATTTACTAATAAGAGTCTTCGGGGAAGAACCGGTCGCGGCGACACTTTTTCGGGAGCCTATCTAACCAGAAGGCTTGATCATTCCGCTGAGGATTCACTCAGGTTTGCCGCAGCGCTGACGTCCATCAAACTGGAAACTCCCGGTCCGTTCAAAGAGTCCCTCGAAAATGTTCTTAAGAGAATGATGTGTGACGAAAGCTCTGGCCCCTGTTTTTTTCAAGACCCCGCCGGGTGACATTTCATCATGTTTTTTGAAAACATCCACATGTCCGGGTGGGCAAATAAAGAGAAAGACAATTTGGCGAATACCTGTTGGCATTGTTCAGGGTTATTTGTTATGATGCTTTTCTTAAGTAACTTAACGCCAAGGTTTTAATTTTATTTGTTTCATACTTTCTAACTGCTTTTTTCTGTTTCGTGACTCCAACTTCCGAAAGATGTAATCGGCATGACCGGAAAGGGGAACTGCCGATTACGGCTCTCTTCTGAACGGGATAGCAAAGCTTCACCAATGACAAATTCGCCAGCCCCCGGACCACGCTAACAACCAGGCATATAAAAAAGCACCAGTGCTTATACGGTCTCCTCATCCCGGATGCCGGACTGACAGTAAGCGTTTTTGAACTATGCAACAAGTTACTCTTTAACAAACCGCCCCAAAGTGCAAAATCCGGGATATAGTGGACACCGATTCCGATTTGAACTGGACACTGAATC
>CAZBNS010000159.1:0-1509 GCA_964493475.1 uncultured Rhizobiaceae bacterium
GTGCCTCGTTCGAAGTCCGTGCCAGCGCGACCAGCAGCGCCAATGCAGACAGCGAAACACTGACCTTCCATGTGCGCCCGGCACCGGCCCCCCTGGAATTGCTGGTGCCCGTCTATTCCACGGCTGGCACCGGTAGCGGCGCCAGCACCGTGTCGGCAAACGTGAGCGCAGCGCCCGCGGAAAGGCTCTTGGAAAGCGAGAACAGAACCGAAAAGATCATCAGACCGATCGCATCGTCAAACGCGACGACCGGCAGCAGCGTGTCGGTCACGATGCCGCGCGCTTTGTACTGGCGCACGACCATCAGCGTCGCGGCGGGCGCGGTGGCGGCGGCAATAGCGCCCAGCAGCAATGCGCGGGGCACGCGCTGCTCGCCCGGCACCAGCAGCATCGCACCGATGACGACCAGGACCGTGGTGACCGCCTGCGTAACCGTGATCACCACAATCTTGCCGCCCAGCTTCTTAATATTGCCTAGCTTAAACTCGCCACCGATGGAAAACGCGATGAACCCCAGCGCGACCGTCGTAACGATCGAGGTCTGGGCAATGTTCGCCTCTGTAACAAGGGAAAGCAGATGCGGGCCGATCGCAAGACCCGCGATCAGGTAGCCCGTGACGTTCGGCAAATGCAGCGCCTTCATCAGGCGCGACAGCAGCAACCCGCCTACCATGGCAAGGCCCAGGGAAAGCAACGTGTTCATGGGTCTACTCAGCCTCGATGCCTTCCAGGAAGGAGATGGGAACGGTGAACATAATGCCCTTCTTACTCAGTCCGTGCGTGTTGCGGCGCACAACGCGCTTGGCATGCTCCACCTGATCCTCGTTGAGCGCCAGGAACGCGGTATGGCTCGACTCAAAGTCGTGACTGACGACCTTGCTGATGGCGCCAAAGATCGGCGCGGCGTCCACGGTGCTGTTGCGCAGCGCATGCTTGAGGCTGGTGGATTGGAACACGATCCCGTTCATGCCGTGCTCCTTCAGCCCCGCCAGCGTATCCAGAAATTCTTCGCAGTTATCTATTGTTATGACCAAAAGCTGCATGTCTCATACCTCCTTCGGAAGGATTCGGTTGCCATTATAGCACCATTTGTAATAAAGTCAAATGACGTTCAAGCGTCGAGAACAAACGACAGCGCATCGCCGATGCGCGCATGCACCAGGAGCGTCGCCTGTCGGTCGCGGTGGGTATCAGACAGGTTGATAACGACCAGTTCTCTGCCCCGAAAGTAATCGACAAGCCCCGCGGCGGGATAGACCACCAGCGATGTTCCGCCGATGATAAGCGTGTCCGCCTTTCGGAGCTCGGATACCGCTTCAGACAGCACGTCGCCGTCCAGTCCCTCTCCGTACAGTACAACGTCCGGTTTGATCATGCCGCCGCAGGCATCGCACTTCGGCACTCCCTCAGCCGCTGCCATATATTCAGGGCCGAAGAATTTGTGGCACTTCATGCAGTAATTTCTATGCACGCTTCCGTGAAGCTCATAGACGACCTTGCTGCCTGCTG